>JALSRY010000119.1 GCA_026984555.1 Phycisphaerae bacterium | reverse complement strand
CGGCGTCGAAGCAGATCGAGCGCCTGGTTGGTCACGATCCGCATCAGCCACGTCCGAAAACTCGATCCGTGCCGAAAACGCGACAGCCGCTCGAACGCCTTGATGAACCCGTCCTGCACGACATCGAGCGCATCCTGGTGGCGGCCGGTAACCCGCAGCGCCGCCTGGTACGCCGCCTGACGGTGACGCTCGAACAACGTCCGCCGCGCCTCCCGGTCGCCGGCGGCGGCCTGCTCGACGAGACGCACTTCCGAATCTTCGACGTTCGAGAAATTCACGCTATTCACCAGAAATCACAAAAAATCGTCGGCTGCGCAGAATAGCCGTTTTCGTGCCGGTTTTCCCCACCTGCGGCTGAATACCTCCCCCTGCCGACCCGTCAAATCCCGTGAATACCACGAACCCCGGCGGCGATACCCGCCGCCCAACAAGACTGGAGGCCTTGCCATGAAACGCATGCTCACCCTCATCACCGGATTCCTCTTCGGGGCTGCGAGTCTCGCGCTGGGCGGTGAGGCGACGGCCGTCTCGATCGCGACCCGCGGCGGACAGGCCAGCTCGAACGCTACGGCCTCAGGCAACGCCCGCTCGCTGGCGATTTCGGGAGCAACCCGAGGCGGTCGGGCCATCGCCAACAGCACCGCCCGAGGCTGGGGACGCGGAATAGCCGACAGCCGATCCGTCGCCACCGCCGACCACGGTTTGGCCGTCAGCAACTCGAACGCCGACGCCCGCGGGCTGTTCGGAGGCCGAGCCGTCGCCGACAGCGAGTCGATCGCCGCCACCATCGGTGGCGTGGCACTGAGCAACAGCGACGCGACCGCTGACGGCGTACTGCGCGGCAGCGCGACCAGCCGATCCTACTCGACCGCGCTGAGCGAGTTCGGGTTCGCCACCAGCGACAGCCGGGCGGTCAGTCGCGGATTTCGCGGCGGTCGAGCGGTCAGTGTCAGCGATTCGTTCTCCAACACCCGTTTCGGCCGCGCCGATAGCCGCGTCCGCGCCGTCAGCGACGCCGGCTTCCGTGCCCGGGCGTATTCCAACGGTCGCGGCATCAGTATCAGTCGGCGGTACCGGCACAGCCGGGCCCACGTGACCGCGATCAGCCGGGCACGCCGTTTCGGTCGAGCCCACGCACGAGCGATCACCATCCGCGTCAGGCGATGACGAACAGGACCAGGGGCGCGTCGCGACATCGGGCGACCGCGGCGCGGCCCACATCTTGATCACCCGAAAAGAAACGGGGGCACCACAGGGCGTCGGGCGCGTGGCCCGGCGCCCGCTTTGTCGATGCGCAAAACCCGCGAGCGATGAAAAAACCGCGTCGCACGAATGCGACGCGGCGTGGGATGGAGGAAACTGCAAGGGTCACGGACGGGCACGGCCCGTCGTCCATTCGCCGGCGGACTATGCCGCCGCGATCACTTTCGCGAGCAATCGATCCACGACAGCGTTGATCTTGTCGTCCGTCAGGTACGTTCCCGCCGCGATCTCGGCCCGAACACGCTCGACAAGATCCTCGCGGATGGTCTCCTGTCCCGAGTTTTCGAGCCGTTCGCGGGCCGCGGGCGAGAGCTCCACCGCGTCAGTCTGCGCGAACGTGCGCTCGGCTGCGCGAGCCTGCTCCGTCGAAGCCGCCCCGCCGCCGCCGACGGCGGGCGTCGCCGCCTGCATGGGATTGGACACACCTTCAATCATGATTCAACCGCCTCACTTCTACCCTGCCGCGCACGGGGCCGTCCGAGCTCTCGCTCGCGCGTCGTCCGTGACAGCACAACCCAATGCCCCAATACCTGCGTCGCCTCCTGCGGCAACGCCCGATGGCCGAGGTACCGGCCAGTTGTTTCATCGACCGGATGAGGCCCTGACTTTTGCAGGTCTTGAGAAAAAATCGCGAAAAACGACACCGCTAACCCGCGCACCAAACAAGGTTTACCAATTTGCCCCCAAACCGACGGCATAGAAGTTAAGATAGGCAAACTTTGCCGAGCGGCCGCTAACATGTCCGCGGCAACGACCGACTGTTTATAGGACGATGTCAGGTGGCAAGATTCAGCAAATCCTCTGGCTCGGCCCGACCCTCGACGAATCTGCGCACGTGAACGTTCTCGCTGCGCATCACCTCCTCCGGGCGACCGTCGGCCAGAAACTTTCCCCCGTGGAGCATGAGCAGCCGATCACCAACCTCCGTAGCGCTTTTCATGTCGTGTGTCACGACAATCGACGTGACGCGCACTTTTTGCTGGAGATGACGAATCAGCTTGTTGATCACGTCCGATCGCTGTGGGTCGAGCCCCGCCGTCGGCTCGTCGTACAGGATGACCTTCGGCGGTGGGTCCAGTGCGATCGCCCGCGCGACCGCGACGCGTTTTTTCTCCCCGCCCGACAAGTCCGCCGGTCGCTTGTGCTCGAAACCCGACAAGCCGACCAGGTCGAGGCACCGGCGCGCGAGATCGTGAATGCTTTTGCGATCCCGGCGCCGACCCTTCTGCTCGGTCATGGGGAAGGCGACGTTTTCGAGCACGGAAAGCGAGTCGAACAGCGCATTGAGCTGAAACACATAGCCGATCTCGCAACGGATCGGCGTCAGCGCTTTCTCGGACAGGTTGTCCACCCGCCGCCCCTCGTAGAACACCTCGCCCGAATCGGGCCGGAGCAACCCGACGATGTGTTTGAGCAGCACGCTCTTGCCGGTGCCGCTGCGACCGATAATCACGGTCGTCTTCTCGCGCTCCACCCGGAGGTCGATCGCATCGAGCACCACCTGCGAGCCGAACGCCTTGCTCACCTTGCGAAGCTCGATAATCGGATCCGCGGTTTCCACGTAACGGGGCCTCGTTCTAGAACAGCAACGCGCGATAGCCGTAGAGAATCTCGTACAACCCGTTGATCACGATGTTGAGGAAAAAATCGAGCGCGAGGATCAGGATGAAGCTGATGACGAAGGACTCGGTGCAGGCCCGCCCGACGCCCTCGGCGCCCCCCCGGCAATGGAACCCCTTGTAACAACTGACCAGCCCGATCGCTCCGCCGAAGAAGAACGCCTTGACCAACCCGGTTCCCAGATCCCAGTACTCGACCGCCTGGCGCGTGTAGTACCAGTAGGGTTCCGATAACCCGCCGTAGACCCCGCTGTAAATCAGCCAGGCGCCCAGCGCTCCCATCAGGTCGGCGTAGAGGGTCAGGATCGGACTGAGCAACAGACACGCGAGGAAGCGGGGCGTGACGAGATAATGCACCGGCTCGCAGCCCATCGCGCGCAGCGCGAGGAGCTGCTCCGTGACGTTCATCGTCCCCAGCTCCGCCGTCAGCGCCCCCCCGACACGACCAGCCAGCATGACCCCCGCGAGCACGGGGCCGAGTTCGGCGGCGACGGAGATGTTCACGACCACCCCCAGCCGATCGGCGAGGTTGGCGTTGTCGAACTGCTGGTAGCCCTGAACGACGAGCACCATCCCGACGAATGCGCCGGTGAGCATGATGACGGGAACCGACAAGGTGCCGATCGAAAAGCACTGCGGAATGAACCGCCGCCAGCCCCGAACGGTCACGAGGTCGATCGGTCCGCAACCCATCGCCTGCGCCGCGAACAAGGCGAAGCGCCCCATGTTTTCCGGGAGGCTCATGGCCCAACGGCCGATCCCGGAGATGGATTGCGAGATGGTTCGAAACCCTGTCATCACACCAGTGCTTGTCCCGTCACAACGACGTTGGTTTGCGGTGAACCGACGGGCAGTGCCCACCCCACGGCACGCCGGCGGGCGCCCCCACCCCGCGTCCGGTCCGGCCTCCACGCATCACCGGGCGCCCAGGCGGTTTGGTTAATGCAAACCTCGCATCGGTCTTGTATAGTATCACGATCGAGCGAGGAAGGCTCACCCCCCGCCGGCAGCGTAGCGGCGCCGGGATAGTTCGTGTTCAAGGATGGGCATCTCATGTCACGCACCGAACAGCGCCGTCTGGCTCTCCAGTTCAGCCTGTCCACGGTCGCCTGGCTGGCCTGCGTGTTCGCGTGGGTCTCGATCGTAACATTCCACGTAGCCGATTGGCCTTCGACCACCGTCTGGCCCCAAACAGCCCCCCCGGAAAACTGGTGCGGCTACGTTGGGGCATGGTTCGCGTACCAGGCGATCTATTACCTCGGCGTCAGCACCTACGCGGCGTTGCTGCTGTTGACGCTGGCGCTCGCGGCCCAGACGCAACGGTTGCCTCTGAAAGACCCCTACCTGCGCTTCCTGGGGCTGGCGATGATCTGCACCGCGATCAGTGCGGCGGCCGCGGCGCTCGTGCCGCCGTCCCGGCATTTTCTGGTCTCGGGCCCCGGCGGGATCCTCGGAACCGCGGTCGCCGACTTTCTGCAAGCCCGCCTGCGAACGCCCGGGACACTACTCCTGTTGGCGGCGGGGCTGGTCGTGGGCCTGATTCTCGCGGTCGATGACATCATGATCCGCTTCATGCGGTGGGTG
>JALSRY010000118.1 GCA_026984555.1 Phycisphaerae bacterium | reverse complement strand
AGCGTCCCCCCCTCCACGACGACGTTACGGGCAGCTCGTTCCGTAGTTCTGGAGCAGCACGGACAGATCGGTCAGATCGACCTTGCCATCCCCGCTGAAGTCGCCATCGTCGTACAGGGCACCGGCAGTCTGCCCGTAGTGCGTCAGCAGGATGCTCAAGTCATTCAGATCGACCACGCCGTCGGCGTTCAGGTCGCCCTCGCAATCGGTGACGGACAGGCTGGATATCCACGTCGCCCAACCGGAGCCGTTCTGGTACTCGCCCATGATCCAGAAGGTCGCGTCGTTGGTCGGGTCCACGGTGATGTCGAAGTAGTCACCCCAACGGCCGTTGGCGCCGTTGGGACCGATTTTCTCCGCGTGAAGGGCGCCCAGCTCGCCGGCGGGATCGCCGGGTACCCGCCCGGTGGTATCGACTTCGGGCGTCGTTTCGGCGGTGGAGGATCCCATCACGAGCGCCACGCTGCCGAACTTGTTGGAAAAGACGGCGGGGAAGAAGGTGTGCACGCCGGTGCCGCCGTTGATGTTGCCGCCCTCGACGTACTCGACGGCGCCGGCGTCCGGCCAGCCGTTGGTACGGAGGTGGTACCAGCGGGCCATGTTTTTTCCACCGGCGCGAATGGTATGGGCGGCGTAGAGCTCGCCGTTGCGCCAGTGGGCGTTGAATATCCGCGAATCCACGGTCGAGAGTGTGCCACCGACGTTCGGAGCGCCCGCCGAGAGGGGGGCGAAATACGGTACGACGACGCCTGTGGAAACCAGCGTGGGGTTGGTCAGCGGGTTGGTGATGGCATGAATCTTGAGGGACCAGCCGTTGTTGGCGGAGACGAAGTAGGGTGCGGGGTTGTCGCCGAAGTGATGGGCGACCTGGACCGAAACGGCGCCGCCGTCGCGCAGGTCGGTGTACACGACGGGCTCGCCGGCGAGCAGCGCGGCCTTGTCGAAGATGCGGAACAGCACGCCGCCCCAACCGCTGGCGTTGAGGCCGAAGAGATTGCCGGTGACGTAGATCGCGTCGTGGTCATAGCCCAGGCCGGGATAGTCGAGCCAGAAAGTGGTTTCGCCGACGCTGACGACGCAATAGGTGCGATACAGGTACCAGATGCCGTGCGGATCGGCGTCATCGGACACGGCGATGTCGATCCACGCGGTTTGCTCGTCGGAGTAGACTTCCGGCGCGATGACGACGAAACGCTGGGCGTCATGGTCGTAGAGGCACTTGGGATCGAAGGTGAAGCCGCCTGCGCCGGCCGGCTCGAAGAAGCCGGGATCGCCCCGGTCGTTGAGCGGGATCGCGGTCTGGAGTGTGCCATCTTTCGCGTAGAAGCCGATCGTCATGTTGACCGTGGTCACGATGTGCTCGGGACCGACGGCGAGTGAACAATCGGGCGGCATCCATCCCCCGGAATCACCCACACCCAGTCCGGGAAACATCGCGCCGGGCGCGGTCCGCGCACGCGGGGACACGCCGCCGAGCGGCAAGCGGTTGACCACGCCGGCCGGGGCCACAGCGTGGCGCAGGTGGCGGGGAAGGAAATCCTCGACCTCGTGTACGCGACCATCCCAATCACGGCCGACCTGGATCTGCGGCTCGAACGTGCGGGTGTCGATCACGACCGGCTGGACCGTGCCCCGCGCGGGCCGGTCGCCGGACAGGTCGATGGCGGGCGGGGCGGCAACCGCCGCGGACCGGCCCGCGACCGCGCCGGGAGGCGCCATCATCGGCGGGACGACGCCTGCGGTTTCGGGCTGCGTACCGGGCTCCGGCCGCCGGGCACACCCGGCACCTCCCCAGCACACCAGGGAAACGCCCAGCAGGGTTGCGAGACGCGCATACCGGCGCAAAGGAAAATCTTCGCGGCTCATCAGGGCTCCTCCTCGACGGATCGCGACAGCCGATCGGTGGTCCGGCCGGCGCGTGCGGCGGCGTACACGGATGATCGTGTCGGTTTACGGGCAATTCGTGCCGTAGACCGCCAGCAGCTCGGAGAGGTCGGACAGATCGACCGTCCCATCGCCGTTGAAATCACCGTCGTCGTAGTGCGTCCCGCTCTGGCCGTAATGAGCCAGCAAGATGCTCAGGTCGGCGAGGTCGATCGCACCGTCCGCATTCAGGTCACCTTGGCAGGTGAACACGGAAAAACTGGTGATCCAGGTTTTCCAGCCGGACGAATCCTGGTATTCGCCCATGACCCAGAACGTCGTGTCGTTGGTCGGGTCCGTCGCGATGTCGAAGTAGTCCCCCCACCGACCGTCCGCCCCGTTCGGACTGGTCTTGAGCACGGTCGGCGTGGCCATCGTTCCGGCCGGGTCCAGCGGCGTGCGACCGGTCGCGTGGATCTCCGGCGTGGTGTTGGAGCGCGAGTACGCGCACACGAGCGCGACGCTGCCGTACTGGTTCGAGTAGATCGCGGGGAAATAGGTGTGCCGGCCGCTGCCCTCGTCGATGTTACCGCCCTCGACATACGTCACCGAGCCGCTGTTGGGCCAGTTGTTGGTCTGAAGATGGTACCAACGGGCGACGTTGCGGCCGCTGACGCCGATGTGATGGGCGGCGTAGAGATTCCCGTCGCGCCACTGGACATTCATGATGCGTGAGTCGAACGTCCATACCGTACCACCGACGTTTGGCGGATCGCCGGGGATGTAGTCGAAGTAGGGCACGGTGACCAGCGTCGTCTGGAGGGTGGGGCTGGTCAGCGGGTTGGTAATGGCCTGGACCCGCAGTTGCGAGTTGTTCTCGACCGAGACGAAGAACGGGGCCGGGTTGTTGCCGAAGACCTGGGCGACTTGGACGGAACCCGCGTTGCCGTCGCGCAGATCGGCGAAGCTGGCCGGATCGCCGTTGAGCAGAGGCGCCTTGTCGAAGATGCGGAAGAGCACGCCGCCCCAACCGCTGTTGTTGAGGCCGAACAGGTTGCCCGTGATGTAGATGCCGTCCTGGTCGAAGCCGAGGCCGGGGTAGTCGAGCCAGAAAGTGTCGCTACCGATCTGAATCGTGCAGTTCGTGCGGTACTTGTACCACAATCCGTTGGGGTTGCTGTCGTCCGAGACGGCGATGTCCATCCACGCGGTACCTTGGCTGTCGTAAACCTCCGGCGCGATCACCACGAAGCGATCGCTGTAGTGGTCGTAGAAGCACTTGGGGTCGAAGGTGAATCCCTGGGCGCCGACCGGCTCGAAGAAGCCGGGGCTGCCCGTGTCATTGAGCGGCGCGGAGAACTCGAGCGTACCATCCTTGGCGAAAAAGGCGATCGCCATGTTCACCGTTGTGACGATGTGATCCGGGCCAACGGCGAGGGTGCAGTCCGGCGGCTGCCAACCGCCCGAATCACCCAGCCCGAGGCCGGGGAAATCTGCATCGGGCGCAACGCGCGCAGCCTCGGACAGGCCGCCGACTGGCAGGTCGTTTCGCGTGCCAACCTGCGGCGCGGGCTTGCCCTCGTCCGACGGTAGCATGTCTTCCACGTCACGGACCACGCCGTCCCAGTTCTGCCCCGCCTGAATCTGCGGATCGAACGTGGCGGTGTCGATGATCTCCGGCTGCGCCGTGCCCCACACCGCGACGCCGGAATGCGTCAGGTCGATCGTGTTTTCGGGCGTGATCGTCGCGCCAGCAGCCATGCGGTCGATGACGCCTGGAGGAGCCATGCGCTGCGGGATGGGACGCGTGTCGCTGGCCGATTGGCCCGGCGCCGGGGGGGATTCATCCTGCGGGGCAGAACAACCCACTACGCCCAGGCTGGCGGCGGCGACGAAGGCGGCGAACAAACTCATGCGGCCCCGATAGCTACTGTTTACGAACATGCGCGGTTCCTCCAGTTGGGTTCATGCAGGCAATCGTTTTCCGATAATAACTCCACTCGCCTCCCGCCGGCGGAACAGGCCGGGCCGAGAAAGCGCTTGCAACTGGCAAATCATTGGCTTGATGCGCGCGTATCGCCGCGGCCGGCGGTCGGAACGAGCAGCCGCAACGCGCGAATCGGCGAGCAACCCTCCAAGTACGATAGGGCTCCCATGGCCTCTCGCGCATTATAGCACGGCGCCGACCCAAACTGCACGCGAAAAACACCGCCATGCGCCCGAAAAACGCGCCGAAACATCAGCGCTACACCGGTCCTGTAGCACCGCTCTTGTGGCACCGTTCTTGCGGCACCGTTTTTGTGGCACCGGATTCCTCTAGCCCCGGATTCTTGTGGCACCGGATTCCATCCGGTGGCCCCCCCATGCCCTGTGGCACAACCTCTCTCTGTGGCACCGGTTTGCAACCAATACTGTCCGGCGCGGAAGTTGCCCGGGGGTGGATCGAGGCGTGAGATTGGATCGGTGGCGTCGGTTCGCCGGCGGTTGACGGGGAGGAGGCGGGCGGGCAGCGGGAGCTGGGCGCATGCACGCGGCCGCCCGGGGCGAGGCGCGGCATGGCCTGGGCGGTTAGCGGCTGATTTTTTGCGCGCGGCGCGCGCGTTGTCGTT
>JALSRY010000117.1 GCA_026984555.1 Phycisphaerae bacterium | reverse complement strand
GCGGCCGGCAGAATGGGACGTGCTCGTGGTGACACCGAGCCGTACCGCGTTTTCTCGCACCGCGTCCCAGGCCTCGCCTCCCCGGGGCGGCAGGCGAACCTCGATCACGTCGGCCGGACGCCGCCCCAGCGCGGCCAGGATGCTGTGGGGATTTTTCAGATGCAGCGGCATGGGCGAACTCTCGATGCTCGGGCGCTGGCCCGTTTCCCAGAAGCTCCGAGAGTCCTTCCTAATTCAGCGCGTTGGTTTCTGCAACAGCCCCCCTGCCGATCATCTTCGCCCAACCACCCCGACGCCGCCTCAGGCTACCGCGCCCACGACGTTCTTCACCTTGGCGGCCAACTGGTCGGGAGAAAAAGGCTTGATGAGATAGTCGTTGGCACCGGACTTGATCGCCTCGATCACCCGCGACTTTTCCGCTTCGGTCGTCACCATGATCACCGGCGTCTTGTTCCCGTTGCCCCGCAACGTCTTGAGCGTTTCGATCCCCGTCATCTTGGGCATGTTCCAGTCGAGCAGGATCACGTCGAACGTGTCGCCCTGGAGCGTCTTGATCGCCTCCTCGCCATCGGCGGCCTCGGCCGTGTCGTTGATGCCAGCCATCCCCAACGCCTTGATTACGATCCGCCGAATCGTCATGGAGTCGTCGACTACGAGTGCTTTCATGTTTGTGTTCCTCAGTTCGACTCGAACGTCAGTTCCATCCTGAAGTTGCCCGCATCGCTCTCGAAGGGAACCTCCAGCCAGGTCGTCCCGCTGGGGTACTTGACCTTGTAGTCCGATCCCTGGACCACCGTCGGTAGCCCCAGCTCGAGCGGCGGGTCGTAATCAAACTTGGCTTTCGCCGAGCCAGCGACCATGTTCACGATTTCGGAAACCGCATCGACGACTTCTGCGTTGATTACACTCACCTCGATGCCGAGCATCCGTTCGGCGATCTGGAGTGCCGTCTCCGCCGGAAAACGCAACACGACCACCCCCTGCACCTGCCCGCTGATCCCAACCAGCGACGTGACTGCCGCCCCGTTGCCCTGCCCGTTGCCGAGCTTGAGTTTCTGCCGCCGCGGCTGGACGTTCAACATGGTTTGGAACACCGTGTCCACACTTTCGACAAACGGGTTGATGCACTTGACGTCCACTACCGCACCTCCGATTTCATCCCGCCGTCGCGAGGAGCACGACGCCCCGTTCGCCCTCGGCGGTTTGCCCCACACGAACACCGGCCGGGGCTTGCAAAACCTGCCCCCCACGCCGTCTTACTTCCCGTGCTTACATCGGCTTTCCGGGCTCGCGGTTTTGCCAAAAATGCCGTCACCTCATCTACCCGATCCCCTGCCGCGATTATCAGCCGCACCCCGACGCCGCGCTACTTCACGACGCCACCGGCGCCGGTCCCTGAACCAACTCCGCCGCAACCTTCGGAATATCCGACAGAGGCACGCTCCGCTCGACGCAACCCGCCGCGACTGCTGCTTTCGGCATCCCGTAGACCAGGCTCGTCGCCTCGTCCTGCGCGATTGTCCGCGCCCCGGCCCGGCGCAGAATCTGCATGCCCGCCGTACCGTCACGCCCCATCCCCGTCATGATGATCGCCACGCAACGCGTGGGACACGTCCGCGCCAGCGAGCTGAACATCACATCCACCGAGGGACGGTGTCCCGATACTTCCGGTCCATCGTCGAGTTTCAGCCCCAGTCCCATCCCCCGGCGAATAATCTCCATGTGGTGACTGCCCGGCGCAATGTAAATCTTCCCGTGCTCGATCGGCATCCCATCTTGCCCCTCGCACACATCCATCGCACAGAGCTGGTCGAGGTGCTTGGCGAACGAGCCTGTAAACGCCGCCGGCATGTGCTGCGTGATGACGATCGGAACGAAATCGCTCGGAAACACCGGCAACATCTCGTAGAGCGTTTGCGGACCGCCACAACTGATCCCGATCGCCACGATCCAACCGCGGGCCTTGTTCGGCGGAAGACGCCGCAGGCCGGCGCTCGCCCCCTCGCTCCCCGACGCCGTCGCCCGAAGCAATTTCCGTGTACGTCCTTTTGCCCGCGCGGCCGCCAGAACTTTCTCGTGCAGCTCACGCCGAAAACGCGCATCACCCGCGAATCCCCCCTGCTGGGGCTTGGCAACATAGTCGAATGCGCCTTTTTGCAACGCTTCGAGCGTCGTCTGCGCACCCGCTTGCGTCAGCGTGGAGCACATCACGAAGGCGACCGGCAACTTGCCGCCAACGCGATTGAGCACCTCCAGGCCGTTCATCCGCGGCATTTCGACATCGAGCGTGCACACGTCAGGCCGTAACGCCTTGATCTGCTTGAGCCCCTCGATGCCATCCGCCGCCTGCCCCACCACTTCGATCGAAGGATGCTGCGACAAAGAACCCTTGAGAATCGACCGCACAACCGCACTGTCGTCGATGATGAGTACGCGAACCTTGCTGGCGTTCATGAACCTGACTCGGTTTTCGATCAGTGCCCCCGGAGCGTTGGCTCCGGGCGTGGACGTTCCCCGCGGACAGCGCCCGCTGGTACTGCTATCGGCTCCGGTGGCCGCCGGCTTTGCCACCGATCCGATTCTCACAGATCAAATCACACACGCGATGCCGCGAAGGCGCAACTCGCAACGACACGCCCCCCCACGGGTCTTTCCCCCGTTTTGCCTCGCAACGCCTGATAATGTCGCTTCCCCTGTGCGACCGGCCCCAACCACCTTCGGAAAACCGGCGACACGGCCCCATTGCAAACCAACAGGTCGGTTTTCATCTCCGCTTCTAAAGCACTCTCGAAACACTTCCGACAGTAGCTCAGAGATAACACCGTCATCCTGAATGCCGTTCGCTGGTTGCCTTGGCCGCTATTCTGGAACGACGGGCATTTCGAACCGTTCGGCATCGAGCCAAACGAGGAATTGGGACAAATACCTGGCGTTTCGACGAGGTTCGACGATCTTGAGCGAACCGGTCTGCCGCCAGATCGGAAGGATTGTCAGTTGCCAGACGGTCCCGGACCGTTCTTTGGCCTCATGCAGTTCGCCGAGTCAGCTCCGAGCGATTTATCGGAAGCTGGAAGCGGAGCCGGCGGCGGGTGCGCCACACGCGCCAATGAGCCGGCGTTGTGCGGACCTGCGGGCTTATGTACAGGAGCAATTTCGGTTTTGTCAGGTTTCTCATGTCCTTCATACTTGGGGTGGACACCGTATGAACGCGAACATCAACATCGTCGAGTCGATCACACGCATCGACAACTTGCCCTCTCTTCCGGCCGTCGTCGCCGAAATCCTGCGATTGAGCCGATCTGACGACGTCTCGATGGAACAACTCGCCGACGTCATCCAGACCGATCCCGCACTAGCGGCCAAGCTGCTGCGGCTCGTCAATTCTTCCCTGTTTGGGCTATCGCACGAAATCACTTCGATCCGCCAGGCAATCACACTCCTCGGCCTGCGCACCGTGGAAATGGTCGCGGTCGGGTTCGCGCTCGCCGACGCCATCGGCACACGCATCGATGGGGGTTTCGATTATGAAGCATTCTGGCGGCGTTCGCTGGCCACTGCGGTCGTCGCTCGGATGCTGGCACGAAAAGCAGGACTCGGCCTCGCCGAGGAAGCATTCGTCGCCGGGCTCGTGACCGACCTCGGCATGGTCGCGATCTGGCAAGGCGCTCCCGAAATCCACAAGGCAATCGAGGAACTCCGAACCCAGACCGGCCGGGATACGACCGAAATCGAAACCGACCTTCTGGGGCTGACGCATGCCCGCATCGGCGGAGACCTGCTCCGCCGATGGGAATTGCCCGATGCCATCTGTGCCGCCGTCAGCGCCCACCATGGCGAAGAACTCGCACTGCTCGAAGGCGATTCGCTCGCGTTGGCGAACGTCGTGCATTGCGCGGCCTGCGTCGCCGACGTATTCTGCCAGGAACCCGACGCGGATGCGCTCGATCGCGCCAGCGCCAAGTGCATCGAGCGAACCGCTGTCGATCCCGATCAGCTTCACGAACTCCTTCGCCTCGTCGAAACACACGTCCGTGAAACCGCTGCCATGCTCAGCGTGCCGATCGGCCAGATGCCCGACTACACCGCCATGCTCGACGCCGCCGCGGAAGCGTGATCCGGTCGTGCCGCGAACGCCACCCCACGGTTCGACCCAGGGTGAATCCATGAGCAGTGCCACGACATTGCGCCGACTGCCACGCGACACGTTGCGCCCGGGAAAACGCGTACCCGGAACAATTTTCGATGAGCATGGACAGATACTGCTGCGAGCCGGCGCCCTTCTGACCAGCGCCCAATTGCAAGCTCTCAACCGCCGCGGCCTGAGCCGCTGTTTCGTCGGCTCCGACTGGCCCCACGACCCGACGCAAGACACCGTCCAGTCCGCGCGCTCCCTCGCGGCCATCCTGAACAAGAACGCCGCGACTGCCAAAAAACACCACTGTCGGCGACACGAGCGCCACGCCTGCGAAACG
>JALSRY010000116.1 GCA_026984555.1 Phycisphaerae bacterium | reverse complement strand
CAAGATGGAATCTCGCCAGGCGGCCTCGTCGCAACCCGTCGTGGTCGATGAGAGCAAGATCGAGCTGACCGACTACCAGCCCTACCGCGTGGCGCCGGGCGACATCCTGACGCTCCACATGACCGGTCTGACCGAAAGTTACGAAGAAAGCGTCGTCAAGGCCCGCGTCCACGTCGACGGCAAGATCGACCTGCCGATGGTCGGGCGGCTCGACGTTCACGGGCTCGACCTGGAAAGCGTCGAGCGGGCGGTGGTGGCGGCATACGTGCCCAAGTACGTTCGCGACCTGTCCGTCTTCATCGAAGCGACCGGCATCCAGCAGACGACCGTGTTCGTCGGTGGGGCCGCCGTCAAACGCGGCCTGATCAAGCTCCCCCGCAACCAGCGTAACGTCCTGTACGCGGTCCAGAAGGCGGGCGGCTATGGGCCGGGCAGCGCGATGCGTGTCCGGGTCGTGCCGATGCGTGCGTCGCAGCCGCCGGAAGTCTACGACCTCACCGACGTCAACGACCTTCGCCGGGCGCTGACGGCGCGTCCGCTCGAGTCGGGCGACCTGGTGATCGTCGAGCCGGCGGATTTCAACGCCGTCTACGCGATGGGGCTGGTCAACAACCCCGGCCCGATCGAGATTCCGCCGGGCTCGCAGCTCACGGTCTCGCAGATCCTGGCCGCCGCCGGCGGAACCGTCGAGTTCCTCGATCCGGACGAAGCCACGCTGTGGCGCACGTTGCCGGACGGGCGGCGGGTGCGTGTGAAGCTCGACCTCGCCGCCATCCAGAGCGGCAAGCAGGGCGACCTGCCGTTGCACGCCGGCGACGTGCTGGAAGTTCCCCATACCGCCAAGACGCTGCTGCGGCGGTGGGCGGTGGAGAACATCCAGATTGGCCCGTTCGGCGTCCAGTCGGTCTACGATCCGCTGCTCGAGCTCCGCAGCCGCAAGCTGGCCAACACGAACCGGGGCAACGGGTTCTTCAGCAACATCTTCAACGCCGTCGGGCTGTCCGCGGTGGATCGCGTGATCGGCGGCAACCTGATCAACCCCGCGACCGGCGCCGCCGTCGCACCGTAACGCCCGCCACCCGACGGGTCCGCACTCGAAGCCTCTGGGCGCGCTTCCGCCGCCCTGATCCGGCGGAATCGTTTGCGCGCCGGCCAGGTATGCGCTTGCATCCCCGCGCGAGTTGAGCGACCTTAGTAGCGCCGGATTTCCACCGCCGACACCACACGCGAGGACACGCCATGAGCACGAAAGTCGCGATCTACTGGCCGGGCGACTACCGCCCGAAACCCAACGAGTGGGCCTTGGCCAACATCACACGTGCCACCGAACAGCTCGAAGCCGCCTTGGCCCGGCTCGGCCACGAGAGCTACCGCATCGACGGCTTCATCACCAAGCCCCACGAAGCGATCGAAAAGCTCGGTCCGGTGGACGATCCGATCGTCGGCGTGTGTGTCCACTGGTTCTACGGGCCCCACACGGTCGACGGCGTGACCGGCAAAGACAATCCCCTGTTGCTGGCGAGCAATTTTTCCGGCCAATGGCCGGGCCTGGTCGGGCTCCTCAACACCAGCGCATGCCTCGAATCCGTCGGCCGCCCCCATTCCCGCGTCTGGACCGACGCCGACGACTGGACCACCGACAAGGCGCTGATGGACCGGCTCGACCAGTGGTGCCGCTCCGGCCGAATCGAGTATCCCGCGGACGCGCTTCATTCGCCGGCATCCGCCACCCTCGCCAGCGCCGCCGCCGATCAGGTTTTCGCGGATATTCGCCGCCGGCGCATCCTGGCCATGATGCTCGGCGACACGTCGATGGGCATGATCAACGGCTACCTGGGGCCGCGACTGCTGAGCCGCATCGGCTTCAGCGAACACAAGGTGGACCAGGCCTGGCTGCTCGACCGCGGCCCGCGGATTCCCGACCGGCGCATCGACGACGCCCTGGCATTCGTGCGGGACGCGGGGGTCACGTTCCACTACCGGGAAGCGGGCGCGGAGGATTTCGACGAGAACGCCACGCGCGAACAGTTGCGCGACTACCTGGCGGTGCTCGATCTGATCGACGAGTTCCGGGCCGACTGTCTCGGCTGGCAGTACCAGCTTGGGCTGCTGCCGTTGCGACCGCCTTCCGATTTCGCCGAGGGGCTGCTCAACTCGGTCTGCCGGCCCGAGAGCACCGGGGATACCATCGCCACCGCGACCGAGGCGGACCAGGGCAACCTCGTGCCGATGGAGCTGATGAAGCGGCTGCTCAAAGCCCGGGGGATGCACCAGGCGGTGATGTTCCACGATGTGCGCTGGGGTGGTCCGCACGAGGGACGGTTCGCCTGGGTGTTGCTCAACAGCGGTTCGTGCGGCGCGTATGCCTTCAACCACGACCCCGACACGCTCGCCGGCGTGCATTCCTACCGACAACCCGCGGGGTATTTCCCCATCCCCGGCGGTACTTTCTCCGGCGAAAGCCTGCCCGGCGTAATCACCTGGGCACGCTGCTGGATCCACGGCGGAGCGGCCACAGGCGCCGCCGACGAACTCGTCATGGACATCGGTCGCGGTGAGGTTCTGGCCCTGCCGCCCGACAAACGTGACGCGTGGTGGCAAGCCACCACCGCCCAGTGGCCCTTCATGGCGGCTGACCTCGGCGTCGGCCGCGACGAGGTCATGGCCCATTACATGAGCAACCATATCGCAGTCGCGTACGGCGACATCCACGACGATCTGATCGCGCTGAGCCGGATGCTTGGTATGCGGGTACGGGTGTGGGGCAACTGACGGACCGCGGCCACCCACGGGCGCCCGCCGTTGCGAGAGCCCCTTGCCGAGGGCGGCTCGCGCCGGTGGTGGCGTGCCTTGCGCAGGTACCGTCCCCCTGACCGCCCGCGGCGGCTATCTACTCGGCAAGCTCCGGCGGGACACGGAACTTGATACCCTCGATCGGTTTGCCGGCGGAATCGCGCACACCGGCGCAAAACCCCCACGCGCCACCGCCTTGGACGATCTTGAGCATCAGCGGATTCCAGCCTTGGTGGAGCTTGACCGTCACGATGTCCTGCGCCCGATCGACGGGGCGATAGACCAGGTGTTCGTGTACGAGTTCGCCGTTCAACCACACCTTGATGCAATCGTCACTACCCAGCTCCAGTCGCGCATCGCGGTCGCGGTCGGACCACACCTCGGCCCGCACGTACACGGCCCGGTTCGAGCCGCCCACCGCTCGCGCCAGGTCGAATATCCACGGGCTCTTGGCGTTGTTGACGGCCAGCGGGCGCCAGGTGACACCTTTCGCATCGGGCTGTTCGGGCGCGAATGCCGTCTTGAACACCACCGCCGCGTTTGCGCCTTTCTTGAAATACGGCCCGCTCCACAACCAGTGTCCGCAGTAGCCGGCGAATTCGCGCAGGAGCTTCTCGGCCGCATCCGCCTCCTGTTGCACGCGCGGCGCGTTCGACGCCCGACGCGCCCGCGCGATCGCCGCGCGTGCCCGTTGCGTGTCCGTCGGCATCAGCCCACGAGCCACGCGGATCATTGCGATGGCCGCCTCGTCGCGCAGCGTCTCGACCCGCAACACCGGCTCGATGAGTTCGAGTGCTTCGACGCATGGCGCGCCACCCAGCGCGCCGAGCACCTGCCGCTTCTCGTCGTCCCGTCGAGCCAGTTTCCACGCCTCGCGCAGCATCTCGAACGTTTCGGTCGCAGGCCGTTTGTTCGGCCGCTGCACGAGGCGCACGTAGCCGCGTAGCGCGACCACGCGGTGTGTTTCGTTCGGGCTCGAGCGCGCGATTTCCAGCAGATCCTCGCAGACTTCCACGTCCGGCCACTTCGCCAGCGCCCGCACCGCCGCATCCACCGCCGCCTCGTCCTGCTCGTGCAGGGTTGCCCGAATCACCTGCAGCGCCTGCGGCCCGCGCAGGCGACCGAGCACCCGCACAAACGCCGCCCGCGCCGGCCCCGTGGTTCCCTTCATCTCCCGAATCACCGGCTGGACGCGCAACCGCGGGTCGTCGCTGCGCCCGCACACCGCGACAACCGCATCTTCGGCGGCCCCGCGTACCTGCTCGTCCCGGCTCTTGCGCAAGCCGGCCAGCAACGCCGGAAGTTCAGCCGACCCGGCCAGTTTGCCGAGCGCCTGGAACGCCGCCACCCGCACCGGTACGCCGGCATCCTCGGAAAGCTCCATCAACGGCGAGAGCGCTTCCTGGCACCGCCGGGCGGCCAACGCCCGAATCGCCTCGCAGCGAAGCGGCACGGTTTTCCCCTCGCGCGCCTCGCGCAACAGCGCGCCGGCAACGGTCTCGACCGCTGGGCCACGCTCGTGCGGAACAGCCATGACCGCCAGCGTCTCGCGGGCCGCCTTCCGCTCGGCGCTGGTGCCTTCGGCGGCGCGAACCAGCACGTCGTGAACCGCCGCCACATCGGGTTGGGTGCGCAGCGCTTCGAGCGCCGCGATGCGTACCTCGCCCTGCTCGCTGGACAGAGCCTGGCGTAGCGCGTG
>JALSRY010000115.1 GCA_026984555.1 Phycisphaerae bacterium | reverse complement strand
CGCGGACGCGCAATCAATTGGTTGATCGTCGGCATACTTCACTCGTCGTCTGGCTGAACCATCCACGGCCTACCCCACGGGGCAGGCGACGAACCGGTAAGTATACGCTCCGGACGCGATCTGCCAAGGGGGGCGGGGAACAAATCCGCGGGTTATCGCGAGAGGATGATCCAGCCGGAGCCGAATTGGCGGGGAATGGCCAAGGGTGGCACGCGAGGCGAAAAACGGCCGAGCCAGATGAGCACGCCATACCGGCTCAACCGGTGGGAACGCCAATAGGCGTCGGGGGCGAGGATGGCGTGGTTGTGCCGCTGCCGAATGGAGTCGATGCGGGCGGGTGTGAGTTGCTCGTAGGTGACGACGCGGGCGGCGGGCGCACGTCCTATAACCGGCCCGCCGACGGGTTTGAAATAGATGATGTCCCCCCGGTGGACCCGGCCGAACGGCGCCCGTCTGGTCATGGAAAATCGCGTTTCGATCCGTTTGCGACCGGCCTGGAGGGCACCGGCAAAACGCGGAGCGACGATGGCGACGTGGCGGGCGGACACGGGTTTCGTTTCCTCTGGCGGGCGGTCGCGGGAACACGCCCGGGGGCGCGGCGTGTCGGCGGGGAAACCGTCAGCTCCGGTTCAAGCGCACGGAGCCGGTCGGATTGCGCCGGCGCCGACAAACCTCATGGGGATCGTCGCGCGGGTCGGGGGGGATGTGCCGGGGATTGCGCGAGAAAAAAAGCCCCGGCGGTGGGAGGTGTGTGCACCGCGCGGGGCTCTCCGGCAAACAACAATCGGTTCAGACCCGGGTAGTGGCCTTTCCGTTGCGGAGCACCTGCGAAATACCCTGCATGAGGGTGTCGGCGGTGAACGGCTTGTGAACGAAGCCGGCGGGTTTGCGGTGGGCGAAGCGTGAAGCGACGCTCTCGGTGCTGTATCCGCTGGAGATGATGACCTTTGTATCGGGCCGGATGCTTACGATCTGTTCGAAGACCTCGCCGCCGCTCATGCCCGGCATGGTCATATCGAGCAAGACGACATCGATTTCGTCAGCGTGTTCGCGGAACAGCTCGACGCCGCGGGCGCCTTCGCCGGCCGTGAGCACGCGCATGCCGCGGTAGGAGAGCATGTCCTTGATCACGTCGCGGACTTCGTCTTCATCGTCGATGACGAGCACGGTGGTGCCGGCGTGGACCTGGTGCGGGGGAGCGGGCGGTTGGGGAGCGCGGGCGGATCGGCGGGCGGCGGGGAAGACAACGACGAACCGAGAGCCCTTGGCCGGTTCGCTTTCGACGCGAACGGCGCCGTGCTGGGCGCGGATCACGCCGTGCATCGCGGAGAGCCCCAATCCGCGACCGGGGCCCTTCTGGGAGTAGAAGGGCTCGAAGATACGCTCCATCACGTCGGGGCTCATGCCGCAGCCGGTATCCTCGACGCACAGGGCGGCGTAAGCGCCGGGTTCGAGGCCCTGGCCGGAGTAGTCGCGCTGGATGTCCTCCTCGCTGAGGAACGTGAGCGATGTGGAGACCGTGATGCGGCCGGTGTGGTCGCCGATGGCTTCGACAGCGTTGACGAGGAGGTTGGTGATGACCTGCTGGAGCTGACCGCTGTCGGCTTCGATCTTGGGCAGTTCGGGGACGAGGCGGACATCGAGGGTGATGTTGCGGGGCACGGCGGCCCGCATGAACTCGGTCATTTCCTCGATCTGCTCGTTGAGGTCGAGCAAGGTGGGTTCGCCGGAGACCTGGCCCGAGTAGGCCAGGATTTGCTGGATTACGTTGGCGGCCCGCTCGCAGGCGCCGACGATGCGGCGGAGTCGCTCACCGACGCGGGTGCCCTCGGGCACCTCGGCGAGCGCGAGGCTGGCGTGTCCCTGGATGCCGGCGAGCATGTTGTTGAGGTCGTGGGCGATGCCGCCGGCGAGCAGTCCCAGGCTTTCGAGCTTCTGGGCCTGCTGCATCTGTGTTTCGAGGAGTCGGCGTTGTTCGGCGGCGCGTCGCTGCTCGGTGATGTCGCGGAAGACGAGCACCGCGCCCATCACGGTGCCGCCGTCGCGGATCACCGTCGCGGAATACTCGACGGGGAAGGTGGAGCCGTCGCCACGCACGCGATGGCGCTGTTCGCGGAGGACCGCGCACACGGGACATTCGGGCTGGGCGCAGGGGCCGGTGCCGTCGTCGTCGGCGGCGAGCAGGGCTTCGTGTCCGGTGAGGCCGATGAGGTCGGTGGTGTTGCAGCCGATCCACTCGGCGGCCGCGGGGTTGACGAACGAGATGTGTCCGTGGGCGTCGAGGCCGACGATTCCCTCCGCGGCTGAATCGAGAATCAGTTTTTGCTGGCGAGAGAGCCGGGCGAATTCCTCTTCGGCTCGGAGGCGGCGGGTGATGTCGCGGGCGAAGCCGACGAGGATTTTGTGTCCGTTGTCGTGGAGGACGTTCACGCTGATTTCGAGGTGGACGAGATGCCCATCCTTGTGGCGGTGGGCGGTGGGGAAATGATGCAGGCCGGTGCCCGTGTGCGACGGGACGCCGCCGTTGTCGTGCTGGTCCACCTCGATATCCGTGATGCGCATGTTCATCAGCTCGGCCGAGCTGTAGCCGGTCATTCGGCAGAATGCTTCGTTGACTTCGAGGAACCGGCAGTCCTCGTCCACGACGAAAAAGCCGTCCATGGAGCTGAGGAGGATGGCTTCGTTACGCCGGGCGAGTCGGCGAAATCGCTCGGCGGAGCTGTCGAGCTCGCTGGAATTGTGGATGACCACCAGCGCGGGGTACTCGTCGGGGTTGTCGAGTTTGAGGGGGAGGATATCGACCAGCAGGGTCGGCTGACCGGGGTTGGTGATACACAACCGGCGGCGTTGCCCGACGGTACAGGCCTCGTCGAGGAGTTGCTTGAACTCGTTGTGGCAATTCGCCGGGAGCCGGGCCAGCACACCCGCCGTTGCGGGCATGGCGTCGTCGAGCGACGAAGGCACGCATTCGGCGGCACAGTTTACCAACGCCCATTCCATCGGTTTATCTCCTTGAGGTACTTCGCCGGCCGATTCGTGGCCGGTCCGGTGTCCGGGTGGACGGCGTGTGGTCGTCCAGCCGGTTGGTGGTTTCGTTCGTCGGGGAGGTGTCGGTCGCGGTTCCCTGACGCGCCGCGCGCAACACCTCGGCTTTTTGACCCCGGGCGTCCGCCTCCATCCGCCGATTGGCGTGTCGCCGGGCGAGTTCGATCCGCTTGTCCACGCACTGGATGGCCTGGTCGATGTTGTTGCGGCGCAGGTTCAGCGTTGTCATGTACTCGTAGACACGCGCGAGGCCGTTCCAGAAGCTCGTTTTTTCGAGGATGTTCAGCGCGACCGCCAGCTCGTGTTTGGCGTCGGCGAGTCGTCCCTGAAGGAGCGCGCAGTGGCCCAGGTTCATGAACGCGATGCCCATGTTCACGGTATCGTCGCATTCCTGCGCCAGTGCCAGGGCCTTGTGGAAGTAGTGGCGGGCCTCCTCGAAGCGTTTTTGCTCCCGGCGGACGTGGCCCAGGCCGTTGTACGGGCCGATCAGGGCGACCAGCGCGCCGTACTGTCCAAGCGTTTCGACGGCGCTGGCGAAGGTGCGGCCGGCTTCTACCTGTCGGCCGAGCTGGAGCAGCACGAAGCCGAGGTTGTTACGAATCTGGGCCAGCTCGGTCGTGAGCCCGAGCGTCTCCGCTGCCGCCGCCGCCTCCGAGAGGCACGCGTTGGCGTGTTCGTAATCTCCGCGGAAATAGTGCATCGATCCCATGTTGGCGTGGGCCTGGACCTTGAGCCGCTGGTCGCCGATGCGGTCGGCCAACTGTTCGAGTCGGCGCTGGTAGTCGGCGGCGTCGTCGTAGCGTCCGGTCCGTGCGCAACAGGCTCCGACAAAACCGAGGGCTTCGCCGTAATCGCCGTCGAGATCGAGCGCCTTGCGTCCCTGGCGCATCGCGGTTTCATAATCGCCGCTGAGGAACGCGCGGCGAGCGCTGAACAACTGTTTTTCGGCCGCCAGGAGGTTTCGGGAGGGACCGGACGCGGTGGCGGGCTCGGCGGGGTTCAGCCCGAGCTGGCCGGCGATTTCTTCGACCAAGCCGTTTTCGATCCGGGCCAGCGAGGCGAGCGGCCCCTCGACCTGGGGCAAGACCGCGTTGCGAGGCTGACGCACATGGTAGATTTGCGCGGAAAGAACGATCTGGTCACCCTTGCGGATGAAGCGGCCCGTGATGACAGAAGCGGCGCCGCTGAGGCGGCCGGCCTGGCGCAATTGCTGTCCTTGCGAGCCGTCGTCACGCCGGGCGATCCGATCCAATGTGTGCAGGAACTGCTCGACATCGACGACGAACGCGCCTTCGAGCCGGGCGAGCGACCGGGCCAGGTGGTCGGCGACGGCGTGACCGAGCCACTCGTCCGCCGCCTCGGCCGAGGCGTTCTCGAATGGCATGACGACCAGGCCGCGGGGCTCGGGATAGGCGGAGGGGGCGCGCTGCGGGGCGGCGGCCGGGGT
>JALSRY010000114.1 GCA_026984555.1 Phycisphaerae bacterium | reverse complement strand
CTGGTCCATGCCGCTGGCAACACGGACTTCCGCGGCACCAGCGACGGCGAGCCTCACCGGACGAACGTGGACGGCACGCGGTCCGTTCTGGATCTCGCGTGTGCGCTTCGCTGTCGTAACTGGCATTTTGTGAGCACGGCCTATGTCGCAGGCGTCGCCGACGTTGCATACGAGGCGGTCAGCGCGGCGCCGCCAGAGTTTCACAACGCCTACGAACATAGCAAGTGGCAGGCGGAGCACATCGCCAGGACGCTGGCGGGCAAGGCCGGAGCGGTGTTGACGATCCACCGTCCGTCGATCGTGGTCGGACACAGCGAAACGGGCCGGGTCACACGCTGCAAGGGGATCTACCATCTCTTCCGGGCGACGGCGCTTCTGGCGCGCGTCGCCGAACAAACGGACGCTTCGAATCGCAAGGTGATTCCCCTGCGCATCCACGCGCGCCCGGAAGGATGCCCCAACCTGATCTGCATCGACGATGTCGCATTCGCCTTTGGCGAGCTTTTCGACCATCCCGCGGCTTGCGGCGGCGTGTACCATCTCACGCATCCTGCCCCGCCCAGCAACGCCCAGATCAAACGCGTGTTGGAGCAGTGCTACGAGCTTGCCGGCGGGACGTTCGTGGACGGCGATCCGTCCGGCGCGGAAGCAAAGCCCGAGGATAGCGGGGCGGCCCGCTTCCAGGCGTTGTTCGACCAGGCTACCGGGCCGATCCGCGCCTACCTTTTCGACGCCCCCAGGTTTGATCGGCGCGAGATCGAACGTTTTGTCGGCCGGCCGCCGGCGGCATGGTCGGATACGCGCCTGCGCCGGCTGGTTCACGCGGCGCAGGCCGCGGGCTGGCACCCGCCGGAAGATGAGCGTTATACCACGGTTGCGCCGCAAGAAATCGCGCGTTATTTCCAAGACTATTTGCCACGCAAGTTGGGGCGACACGCGGGTGAACGTGTCGGCCACCTGGATCTGTCCGTGCGGTTTGCCATCGGCCCCGCCGCCCAGGGGCGGTGGTGGTGCCGTTTTGCGGATGGTCGCGTGGCCTTGGTCGAGCCCGACACCGGCCAGCCGGCGGACGTGGTCTACCGCACGAGCGCATCGCGGTTCTGGGCGGCGGTTTCCGGCCAGGTCAGCGGGGCCGAGCTCTTTCTCTCCGGGGAGGCCCGGATCGAAGGCGACATCGAGCGAGCGCTCAAGTTCGCGATGGTGCTGGAGGAGTTCGTGCGCAACCACCCGTACCAGCCCGCGACGATCACGAGCAACCCGACGAACGTTTGTGAGCCATGAGCGTGGAGCGGTTCGACATCGTGGAGGAGACGGTGCGGGTGCCGCACGAGCCGGAGCCGCTGTCCGGCGTGTTCGCGTATCCGCTCGTCGGATTGCCGGACCGGGCCGCCCTGATCGTAGGGCCCCACCCGCTCATGGGCGGTCGTCCGGAGAACAACGTCGTGCGGGCGGTTGGGCGCGGCCTGGCCGAGTGCGGGCTGGCGACGTTGCGGTTCCGCTTCGCCGGCGAAGGGGCCACGCCCGAGGTGATGGAGCAATTCTGGCAAACCGGTCGGGCTCCGGACGATCCCGGCCGGGCGCTCGATGCGGCCGCCGCGCGGGTTTGGCTGGCTGACGAATGCCCGGGACGGCTCGTACTGGTGGGCTACTCGTTCGGCGCGTCGCTGTTGGCCGACTTGCTCGACGCGAGCGTGGACGCTGCGGTGCTGATCGGCCCGACGTTGGCCCAGCACGATTTCCGGCGGCTGGCAAGCAGCGGTGTGCCGAAGCTCGTGATCGCCGCCGACAACGATTTCGCCACGCCGCTGAGAGTGACCAAGGCGTGGGCGTGCTCGGCCCGGGGGGTGGTGAAGCTCGTTGTCGTACCGGCGGCGGAGCACTTCTACCGCGGCCAGGAAGAACGCATCGTCGAGGAGATCATCGAGTGGCTGCCCCAGTGAGCATCGACGACCACGTTCGCCGTATCGTGCGTATTCATTTCGATCCCGCGCACGGCGCACCCTACTGGCTCGAACGGCGGCAACGGTTGGGTTTCGACCCGATCGAAGAGATTCACGGGCTGGACGACCTGCGACGGTTGGGCCCCATGTGCGCCGGCGATCTGTGTCGCCGATCCGTCATGGACTTTGTCCCCCTCAGCCGCCGCCATCGGCTCGCCGGCGCCATCGTCACCGAGACGGGCGGGACCACCGGCCGTCCCAAACGCACGGTCTTTTCAGGGGAGGAGTTTCGCGCGGCGTTCGTCGAGCCGTTCGTGCGCGTGGCGACCGCGACCGGGTTTCCGCGCTCGGGCGCGTGGTTGTGGGTGGGTCCGGGCGGGCCTCATGTGATCGGACAGGCCGCGGCCGCCTGCGCCGCGGCGCTCGACAGCCCGCAGCCTTTCGCGGTGGACCTGGATCCACGCTGGTTTCGGAAGTTGCCGGCGGGCAGCATGGCACGCCGGCGCTACTTGCGGCACGTGCTCGATCAAGCCATCGAGGTGCTCAACGCCGAGCCGATCGAGGTCATCTTTACGACGCCAGCGCTCTTGGAGACGCTCGCCGAAGCCATGACGGCGGTGCAGCGGCGGCGGATTCGCGGCGTGCACTACGGGGGCATGCGGGTTTCGCCGGAGCTGCTTCGGAGCGCGCAGGGCGAATGGTTCCCGGAGGCCGTTCACCTGGCCGGGTATGGCAACAGCCTGTTCGGCGTGTGCATGGAGTTGGGCGGGCCACCCGACCGGCGGCTTCGCTATTACCCGTTGGGGCCACGCCACCAGGTGCGCGTCGGCGAGGACGGGCGCGTGTGGATGTCACGGCTCGATGAGACGGTGTTGATCGCCAACCTCCGCGAGCGGGACGCTGCTGCGCCTGTGCCACCGCCGGGGGCGGACTGGGCTGAGTTCGGGGCGGGTGTCGCGGATCCGCATCCCGCCGGCGACACGGATTCCCAACCGCACGCCGGCATTTACTGAGCCTCCGTCTGCCCTCCGATCGCTGAGACCGGGTTTGGCGACCTGGCCCGGTCGCGCGCCAGCCGCAAAGGGCGTCTCATGGGCGCAGCCCGAACAGGCGGGCCAGGGCTTCCCAGTAGCCGGCCAACCACCACCGGCTCGCCGCGGCAAGCCCCTCTTCCAGCTCCCTGAGCCAGAAGCCCGACCAGGCATGTGCTCGCCAGCGGACGTATTCTTGCCGGGCGGCGGGAGCTCCGGCCCCTTGCGGCGGCGCCAGCCCGAGTGCGTGGTCGCCGTGCAACAGCGCCAGCTCCGGCTCGGGCCCCGCGGTGAGCACGTGTACGTGTTGAACGTCGCCGGAACCGTTGGCGTAGAACATCAGCCCGACCGGAATGCCGCCGTCGATGAACTCGGCGTCGGTGGGGAACGCGGCCACGAAGGCGTTGTCCGCCAGTTGGCCCGCCAACACCGGTGACCGGCCGACGGTGAACCCGCCGCGTGCGACGTAGGCCGTTTCGATTCTCCAGGCCCGGCTGGCGCGGAGGCGCTCGAAAAACGCCGCGGGTAGATCGGGTTCGATGTAGGCGGAGGGTTTCTGTTCCGGCAGGCGGAAAGGTTCGCCGGAGACCCCTTCGTACATTGGTGAACCCCAGCGACAGCCGGGGCATCGTTCGCAGAAGTAGAGCCGTACCAGGGACCACACGTAGCGTTTGCGCCAACGCCTCCCTGCCGGTTCGGGGCCGAGCTCGTCGCGTTCTTCCAGAAAGCGGTGCCAGATCGCACGTTTGTGTTCGATCAGCCGGAGGGTCGCCCGCTCGCCGTTGATTCCCTCCTGGGCGCGCGGCGCGGCCATCGGGCCGTGGAGATGCTTGAGCAGGGGGTTGGCCTCGGGGCCGGCGTGAACCGGGTGCGCGTAGAGGGTGACACCACGCCGGAGGTCGTGCAGCAACACGACGGCGACGACCTGCCCCGCTTCGAGTGTCCATCCGCCGCCTTCGACCGACACGAAGAGCCGCAGCAGGTTGCCGGGCAGTTGCTTCCAGAGCATGGGTTCGTCGGCGATCGTTCGCCCGCGGGCCGCGAGCAGCGCACGTTGCATCCGCACCGGCTCGCTCGCCAACGCGGCGTCCACGTGATGCTGCAAACCTGGCACGACCTGCCGTTGATACTGCGTCGCGACCAGCTCCCAGAATGGTGTGACGGTCTTGTTCACGCTACACCTGTAACATGGCTCGCAAGTTGACTCGCGATGGAACCGGGAATGTCAACCGTCGCGGTCTTCGACGGTACAATCCATCATACGCTCCGGGCCGGTGATCGGCCACGCTCGGTGCGACGCTGGGAATCGCGGTGCCGGTGGACCGCCGAGCCGTCGTTCGTTTGCGCCGCGGTCGGGCCACGCGATCGCGCACCCCGCTGGCGGGTCGTTGGCGGACTGGAACGGAAGCGGGGGTTGGACAGGAGTTGTGATGAGCGCTATCGAGTGCCTGTGTGGTGAGCACGACCTGATTCAGCGCGTGCTCGGAAAACTGGAGACGCTGGTGAAGCAGACGGCGGATGCGG
>JALSRY010000113.1 GCA_026984555.1 Phycisphaerae bacterium | reverse complement strand
CCGCGCGCGGTGATCTCGGCCGTCTGGTCGAGGATTTCGCGGCTGCCGATGGACGCGACGGGCAACGATTCGGTGGCGCCGTAGGGCGTGAAGATTTCGGCGTCGCCGGTCAGCAAGCCGGAGACATCTTCGAGCAACCGCGGCTGTACGGGAGCGCCGGCCGTGATGATCCGGCGTAACGACGGCAAGGTGACGGCGTGCGCGCGGCCCCAGCGACTGACACGTTCGAGCAGTGCCGGTGAGCCGAACATCCGCGTACAACGCATCTGCTCGATCGCGTCGATGATGCGGCGGGGATCGGCCGAACCCGGGCGCGAAGCGTCCATGTCGGGAATCACGGCGGTGGAACCCAGCGCCGCGTCGAACAGGGCGAACAACGGAAAGGTGGCCAGGTCGATATCGCCCGGCTGGAAGTGGAACTGCTCGCGGAGGTAGCGTACCTGGGCGTCGAAGATGCCGTGTGTGTAGACGACGCCCTTGGCCGGGCCGGTGCTGCCACTGGTGAAGAGAATGGCGGCGACATCCTCGGCGGTGGTAGGAGCGGGATCGTCGCGGCGGTCGTGGCCGCGAAGCAGGTCGGCCAGCCGCCAGCCACCCCAAAGCCAACGCCGGCCCAGCGTAACACCGATGCGCACCGAGCGAAACGCGGCGGGATGAAGCCGGCGCAGGAGGTGGGCCAGCGGGATGCCGATGAACGCTTCCGCCTCGATCCGGGCCAGACACGCGACGAGGTTGCGCCGCCCCATGCCCGGATCGATAAGCACGGGCACCGCCCCGACACGAAACAGCGCGAACGTCAGCGCGAACAGTTCCGGGCCGGGCCGGATCATCAGGATGGTCCGCATCCCCGGGCGCAGGCCGATGCGTCCGAGTCCGCCGGCCAGCGTGGCCGCCGCCCGATCCAGCTCGGCGAAGGTGAGCCGGTCGGGCAACAGCCCCCCGGAACGATGCGGCGCGAGTGTGACGATCGCCGGCACGTCGGGCAGTTGGCCAGCCGCCTGCTGCAACCGGGTTGCGATGTTGCACACGCGGCGGGCGTGCGCGACGGGGACAACCTGCGGTGTGTGCTTGCCGTGTTCCCGGTCGGGCGCGTGTGCGCGGCTTTCCCGGCCGGCGGATGGGGGGCAATCGGTCGCGGCGGTCACGAACGACACGATGCGCGGGATGAGCTCGTCGCGAGCATCTTCGAGCACGTAGTGTCCGGCGTCGGGAAAGGTGTGCACCTCGGCCTGGGGCAGCCGGCGGCGCCACTCGGCCAGGAACGCATCGTCGAACACGAAATCACGCCGCCCCCAGCCGATGAATACCGGCTTGTCGCGTAACCGCACCAGGTTGTCGTCGGTCCAGCGCGCCAACTCGTAGCTCGGATCGCCCGGTCGCAGTGGAATATCCTGCACGAACCGCAGCGTCGCGACGCGGTGCGCCCACGAATCGTAGGGCGCCAGGTACGCGCGGCGCACGTCGGCCGGCAGCCGTCGCGTCGTCGCCCTATGGACGGCGCCGCGTGCGAACGCATTGAGGCCCTGCACGAGCAGCTTGCCGGCCGGCGGGAAGTTGCGGATCAGCGCGAGCTGCCACGGCAGCCGCTTGCCCGGCGGCAACAAGAACGCCGCAGTGTTGAGGTAGACCACGCGGGCGACGGCGTCGAGCCGGCGCAGCGCGCAGGCCGTGCCGATCATGCCGCCCCAGTCGTGCAGGACGAACGTGATCCGCCGGCGAAGGTCGAGATGGTCGAGCAATGCGCGCAAATCACGCACACGCCGCTCGAGCGTGTAGCGATACGTGCGTGCGTCCGGTTTGTCGGACAGGCCGCAGCCGATGTGGTCCGGCGCGATGACTCGGTGAGTCGGCCGCAGGGCGTGAATCAGATGACGAAAATAGAACGACCAGGTCGGGTTGCCGTGCACCATGACAACCGGATCACCGGCCCCTTCGTCGAGATAATGCAGGCGCGATCCGTCGATATCGAGCCAGTGGCTCTCGAACGGGTAGAGTCGGCGTAGCGCGGGGGATTCGAAGGTCATCACCTGGCGACGGGCTCCGGCCCATCTCGCACCTGTCGGAACACTCGGCGGAGCCCACACGCCCCACCTCGATGCACCAGTGTACAACCGCTGTTGGTCGAGCGGGGCGAGCCGCCCGGGGTTTTGCCGCGACGGACGCCGCCGGCTCAGGGAGTCTTCAGCGCATCGAGTGCCTTGAGCTTCTCCGCGGCCGGCGCGTCGGCGGCGAACCCGGGCCATTTCGGCGCGACCGCCTTGAGCAGGTCATGCAGCAGTTTCACGCGGGCGGCGTCGGGCTTGTCGGCTTTCAACGCGGCCCGAAGCAAGTCGCGCAGCGCCGGCACCGCCCGCGGCCCCAGCTTCATCACCACCCCACGCGACGCCGCATCATCCGGCCTGGCCTGCAGCCTGGCCACGGCGGCGGCGACGGCGGCGACATCGGCATCGGCGCGGACCTTGCGTGCCCGCGCGAGCATCGCCTCGATCGCTTGTTGGACATCGGCGGGCATCGACGCGGGCGGATGGGCCTTGAGCGCTGAGAGCATCATGATCGCCCGATCGACCTCATCGGGCTTGACGTGCTGTTCGACCTCGCTCCTGATCGCTTTCCAGACCGCCGCGCCGTCGAGCGCGGGGTTGCCACCGGCCAGCACCCGCGCGATGCGCTCGTCGTACTTGCCCGCGGACAACGTGACGCGCAGCAGTTCCACGGCCACGGGGGCGACATGTTCGGGATCGCCGGCATGCAGGTCCGCCAGCGCGGTCAGGTACATTTTGACGGCGTCGTCGATCTTGCCGGCCGCGGCCAGCAGCGCCGCCTCGCGTGCCCGGATCCGCCCCAGCGCGCCGCGTGCGCCGGGTTTGCCGGCACGCAGCTTCTCGGCCTGCTCCAGCAGTTCGATCGCCAACCGATCGTGCAACGCCTCATCCGCGGGCAAGCGCTCGAGCCACGCCTCGATCTCGGCGACCGGCCGAGCGGCGATTGCACGAGATACACTCCGCCACGCGATCAGGCGAATATCCTCGTCGGGCTCGCGTTGCGGCGCCACCCGCTCCCACAACGCCGCGAGCTGGGCATCGCTACTGGCATACCGGGCAAGCGTTTCGACCGCGGCCCGCCGAACGCCCACGTCACTGTCAGCGGTGAGCGGAATCAGCGCGTCGAGCATCGCTGACTGGGAGAGCGTACCACCGAGCGCGGGCTTGCTGGCCGCGGAGCTGGCGGGCATGTGCGCCACGGCTTTCGGGTCCGTCATCACGGCGATGCCGCGGACCGCGGCCAGACGCACCGCCGCCGACTCCGGCGTGTTCAGCGACGCAACGAACACTTTGCAGAAACGCGGCGCCGCCACGCGCGCCATCGCCCAGAGCAGACGCTCCCGCACCACGTACTGATCCGCCGGCGTCGCCTGCATACGCTTGAGCAGCGCATCGGCGACCGCGCTGGCCGTCGTCGCGTCGAGCACACCCCGCTCCGCCAGCCGACCCAACGCCGTGATCGCCTCGGCCGCGGTTGCCGGATCGGGGCAATGGAGCAGTTTCATCAGCGGCCCGGCCGCGGACTGATCCCCCACATAGCCCAGACCGTTGGCCAGTGCGACGCGGACCGACGCATGCCGCTCACGCGAGAGCATATCGAGGAAACGCCGCGCGTCCGCCGGATCACGCAGCATCGCCACCGTTCGTACCGCGGCCGCCCGGACCTCCGGCTGTCGCGCCGCCAGCAGGGCGCGCATCCGCGTCACCGTTTCCGGGGAGAGCTTGCGTCCCTCGGCCACCAGCGACTGCACCAGCTCCAATCCCAGCAGCCGCACCGCCGGCGACGTATCGCGGAGGAAACCATCGAGCAGCGCCGCCCGTTTGGCCTCGGGAGCGTGGATGTAGTTTTCGTGGAGCGCCGCGGCGAGTCGGCGTTCGAGCGCCGCCAACTGGCGCCGATGCTCGCGGTTTTGCCGCGCAAGACGCCGAAGCTGCATGTCACGCCACTGCTGCGCGTCGAGATGACGCACGTCCTGCCACCAAGCGGCGGCGGCATCGAAGTCGTTCTGGAAATCGCGGCCGGCAGCCTGCGAGAGCGCTTCGAGCGCCGCGGCGGCCGCCGGATCGTCGCGGTCGGCCAGCACCTCGACGAGGGCGGCGGCGGCCTCGCGTCGCGACATCATCCCGAGCGTTTGGATCGCGGCCCGTCGGGCGATGAGCGGCCGGCGTTTGTCGAGCGCGAGCTTGCGCAAGCGATCGAGCACGCCGTCGGGCGTGGCAGCGGCCAGTGCGGCGCTGGCGGCCGCTCGCACGCCGGCATCGTCGCTGGCAAGCATCGCGATCAGCGGCTCGACGAACGCTTCGTTCATGCGCGCGGGCATCTCGGCAATCGCCGCCGCTACCGCGATGCGGGCTTCACGCTGCCCGGTCGCGAGGATCTGAGCCAGTTTCGGGACCGCTTCCGGCCAACCCAGACGGAGCAATTCCCGCGCCCCGGTTCGGCGAGCCTGGGCGGAATTCTTGCCCTCG
>JALSRY010000112.1 GCA_026984555.1 Phycisphaerae bacterium | reverse complement strand
CATGGCACCGGCGCAGGAGCGTTTCCGCGCGGCGCTCGAAGAGATCACGCTGGAGCGCGGGCGCGTTCCCGTTTTCGCGAACGTGACCGGCGAGCCGTATCCGCGCGGCGCGCGGCGCGCGCGCGAACTGCTCGCCTCGCAACTGACCAGCCCGGTCAACTTCGTCGAGCAGATTCGCAACCTGTATCAGGCCGGAGCACGCACGTTCATCGAGGTCGGTCCCAAGAGCGTGCTCACGGGGCTGGTTCGCAACATCCTGGACGTGCGCCCGCTGCACGCACTGTCGCTCGACGCCTCGGGCGGTCGCGGCTCCGGGCTGATCGACCTGGCCCGTGGGCTCGCATTGCTGGCGGTGCTCGGGCATGGTGTGGACTTGATGGCGTGGGAACGGCCCGCGCCGGAAGTCCCGCAGCCCAAGATGGCCGTCACGCTTACCGGCGCCAACTACCGCAACCCGGCCAACCGGCCGGTTCCTCATACACGACGCAAGATCACCAATTCCCCGGTTGGAACAGAGGGTATGAACAAGTCGGACAACGGACAGGCTCGCCCCGTCGCGGGCACTACCCAGACGCCCCCCACGCCCGCCGAGACGCCGGCGGCTCCGCTCGATCCCGCGCGGACCCAGCAGCTTTCGCAGGCTTTCGCGTTGGTTCAAGAGGGGTTGCGCTCGATGCAAGCGCTCCAGCAGCAAACGGCCGCGGCGCACCACCAGTTCCTGCAAACGCAAGAACAAGCCCATCGCACGTTTCAGATGGTCATGGAAAACCAACAACGTCTGCTGGCCGGTGCACTCGGATTGTCGGTCGAACTGCCTGCTTCCGCGCCGACGGCGCCCGCCATTCCATCACCGGCGGCACCGGTCACGCCGCCGCCTGTCCCATCCGCGGCGAGTCCTGCTCCGCCGCCGATCGCGGCGCCGACACCAGCGGCTGCGGCACCGCTTCCAGTACAGGCTCCACAGGTCGCTTCGCCGGCGCCGGTCGCCGAGGCAGGCGACCTCGAGCAAACGCTGATCTCGCTGGTCAGCACGAAGACCGGCTACGCTCCGGACGCGATCGACCTGGATATGCACCTGGAAGATGACCTGGGCATCGACACGATCCGGCGTTCCGAAATCCTGGCCGAGCTGAAGGCCCGCTTCCCGCACTGGCAGCCGCCGGCCGCAGGTCATCGCAACGGCCCGCAGACGTTGCGTGAGATCGTCGAGTTTCGTCCGGCGGTCGCCGGTGATGGCAGGGTGGATGTTTCGGCCGGCAGAGCTGGGGGCAACGGCGAGTCGGCTCCGCATGGAAGCGGTGTCCGGCCGGTAGTCCCCGAATCGGACGGCTCCGCAACGCCGCCGGCAACGGTGCCCGTGGCCACCGGCGCGGCTTCTTCGGGCGGCAACGGCGAGTCCGCGCGAGACGCCCCATCCGTCGAGTCGGGTCTCGACGCGGGCGAGTTCGAGCGGATCGTGCTGGAAGCCGTCGCCGAGCTGACCGGCTACCCGCCGGAGATGCTGGATCTCGACATGGACATGGAGGCCGACCTGGGGATCGATTCGATCAAGCGGCTGGAGATTCTCGGGGCGGTGCAACGTCGCGTACCGCAGATGGCGGAGGTCAACTCGCAATACATGGGCAGCCTGCGCACGCTGCGGAACATCATCGACTATGCCGCCGGCACGGTCGGCGAACACGAAAAAAAAGCCCAGGCCCCTGCCGGCGCGAGCCGCTAGCGGCGGGGGCTGAGGACGGGGGCGAGGCGGCGCGGCTCGAGCGGCGGGTGCTGGAGGCAATCGAGTTGGAGCCGGTCGAGCGACGCCGGCTCACGCTGGCATCCGGGCACGAGCTATGGGTCAGCGACGACGGGACGCCGCTGGCGCCGGCGCTGGTCGAGCGGCTCAAACGCGAAGGCATTACCGCGCGCGTTGTCGGTCCGCGTGCCGGGTGGCGGGGCATCGAGAAGCGCGAGGTCGCTGGGCTGATTCTGCTCGCGCCCCCCACGGACGACGAACCGCTATCGGCGAAGGCCGAAGCGGCGCTCAAAGCGGGGTTTCGCCGCGTGCAGCGTCTGGCGGCCAGTCTGCGTCAGGCCGCCGGCGCGGGCGGGGCGCTGCTGGCGACGGTGTCGCGGCTCGACGGGCATTTCGGACTCACCGGGCAGATTACAAACGCAATCGCCGGCGGCTACGCCGGGCTGGCCAAGACCGCGGCGCACGAATGGCCGGAGGTCCGTTGCCGCGCGCTTGACGTGGCCCGCGATTGGGACGACGCCGACAGCATCGCCGAAGCGATCCTGGCGGAACTGAGCAGCGATGGGCCGCTCGAGGCCGGCCTCTCGCCGGGCGTAGCCAACGGCGTGGCGGCGGCCAAGCGCGTCGGGCTGGCGCTGGTCGAGCGGCCCACAGGGGCCGGGCGGCTTCCGCTGGCGGCGGGGGATGTGGTCGTCGTGACCGGCGGCGCGCGGGGCGTGACGGCGGCGTGCGCGTTGGCCCTGGCTCGGTCGGTTCCGCTGACGCTGGTGCTGCTGGGTCGATCGCCCGAGCCCCAGCCCGAGCCGGATTGGCTGGCGGGACTGAGCGATCAGGCGGCCATCAAGCGGGCCTTGCTGCAACACGCTTTCGCCGGCAAACGCCCCAAGCCGATCGAGCTGGAGGCCGCGTACCGCCGGCGTATGGGCAACCGCGAGATCGCCCGCAATCTCGCCGCGCTGCGCGATGCGGGGGCGGCGGTGGCGTATCGGGCGGTGGACATTCGCGACGCGCGGGCGGTGCGGGCGGTGCTGGCCGGGGTGCGGGCGGCACACGGGCCGATTCGCGGGCTGATCCACGGTGCGGGGGTGCTCGCCGACCACCGCATCGAGGACAAGACCGCCGAGCAGTTCGACGCCGTCTTCGACACCAAAGTGGCGGGTTTGCGCAACCTGCTGGTGGGTCTTGGCGAAGATGCGCTGCGCGTGCTGGCGTTGTTTTCGTCGGTCAGTGGGCGATTCGGCCGGCAGGGGCAGATCGACTACGCGATGGCCAACGAGGTGCTCAACAAACTGGCCCAGTGTGAGGCTCGTCGCCGGCCGGGCTGCCGCGTGGTGGCGATCAACTGGGGACCGTGGGAAGGCGGCATGGTCACGCCGAGCCTGGCCCGCGAGTTCGAGCGGCTGGGGGTCGGGCTGATCCCGCTGGAGGCCGGTGCACAGGCCATGCGGGACGAGTTGTGCGTTCCACCCGGCCGCGAGGTCGAGGTTGTGATCGGCAACGGGTTCGACGCGACGCAACCGGACGAGCGACCGCAGGCGGCTCCTCCAGTCGAGCAACATGGCGCAGCGGCGAACGAATCCGGGCTTGTGTCGACCGGCTCCGCGCGCGAGGACGCGTCGCCGATGGGTTCGGCAGGGGCGATGGATGTCGTCTTCGAGCGTGTGCTGAGCCTCGGAACGCATCCGGTGCTCGCATCGCACGTCATCGACACGCGGCCCGTATGGCCGCTGGCACTGACGCTCGAATGGCTCGCGGCAGCGGCATGGCAACAGAGCGGACTACCCCACCTGCTCGCAGTGGAGGATCTGCGCGTTTTCCGGGGTGTGGTCTTGCAAGGTGACTCCTGGCCCGTGCGCGTCGTCGCAGGGCGACCCGAGACCATCGGCCCGGAAACGGTTGCCCGGATCACGGAGCTTCGTGGCGGTGCCGATGCGGATGTGCTCCACGCCCGCGCGCGTGTGATCACCGGCGCGCAGCGGCCCGTACCGCCCCGAGCGGCACCGTCGAAGCGCCGGGTGGAGACGCAATCCGCTGCTCGCGAGACGGTTACACCCGAGCGCATCTATGGCGAACTGCTTTTTCACGGTCCGCACTTTCACGCGATCGAAACGGTGCAGCAGATCGGTCCGGCGGGGATGGTGGCGGGCGTCCGGCGGGCGTCCGAGCCGCGTACATGGATGTCCGATCCGGTTTGGCCCGACTGGCTGACCGACCCGCTGGTGATCGACGCGGGTTTGCAAATGGGCATCGTGTGGTGCTGTGAGAACCTGGGTGGCCCGGCGCTGCCCAGCCGCATCGGGCGTTACGAACAATTCTGCGAGCGGCTGCCTGCCGGTCCGCTCGCTGCGACGCTGCGCGTCGTCGAGCACGACGCCGGCCGACTGATCGCGACGGTTGACTTCTGCGCCGTAACGCCGCCCGACCGGCCGGGTCCGCCCGCCGCCCGGCTGGGCGACTGCGAGTGGACCGTATCGAAGGCGTTGCGCGCGGCGTTCGGGCGCAATCGTGTGATCGTCCCCGCCGGTGCCGGGAGTGCGGCGGATGGCTGACGTGCCCCCCATCGCGATCGTCGGCATCGGGGGAGTGTTTCCGGGAGCGCTCGACCTGGAGGCGTTCGCGGCGAACATCTACGCGGGCCGCGACGTGAGCCGGCCGGTGCCGCCCGGCCGGTGGGTGCTCGACCGCGACGATGTTTACGATCCGGTGCCCCAAGCGGACCACGTGTATTGCGACCGGGCGTGTTTCGTCGAGGGATTCCGCTTCGACCCGGCGGGGCTGCGTCTCTCT
>JALSRY010000111.1 GCA_026984555.1 Phycisphaerae bacterium | reverse complement strand
GCGCAAGGCCTCGTCGCCGGCGGCGAGGTGGGCGCGGTCCGCGTCGGTCTGGCCGGTCGCGTCGGGCACCTTCCCGTCGAAATACTTGGCCGCGAAGGTCAACGTGCGGTTGACGAAATTGCCAAACGCCGCCACCAGCTCGCTGTTGTTGCGCGTCACGAAATCTTCTGGATCGAATGCCGTCCGCGACGTCTCCGGCGCGATCGCGGTCAGGTAGTAGCGCAACGCGTCGGGATCGAATCGTTTGAGATACTCTTCGATCCAGACCGGCGAATCTTCCGGCGTCTTGCTCTTGGAGACCTTGGCTTCGTCTCCCTTGAGACGAATGTTGATGAAGTTGTTGGCCACCACGTTGTAGGGCAACTGGTGGCGCCCGTCGGCCATCAGCATCGCCGGCCAGATCAGCGCGTGGAAAACCGTGTTGTCTTCGCCGATGAAGTGCACGATGGCCGTGTCCGGGTCGGACCACCACTTGGCATAGGCCGCCGCGTCGCCCTCGCGCTGCTCGCAGAGCCTGGCGGTGAACGACACGTACCCGATGGGCGCGTCGAACCAGACGAACAGCACCTTGCCCTTGGCGTCCGGGTCGTCGAGCGGCACGGGAACCCCCCACGAAATATCGCGGGTCATCGCTCGCTCGGGCAGGCCCTGCTTGATTTGCCCGAGCGCGAAGTTGAGTACCTGCGGCCGCCAGAGGCCCTGCTTGCTTTCGAGCCACTCCTTCAGCGGCTGCTCGAAATCGTTGAGCCGCAGGTACCAGTGCGTCGTCTCGCGCACCTCCGCCGGCTGGCCGGTGATTTCACTGACGGGATTGACCAGCAGCAGCGGGTCGATCATCTGCCCGCAGGCTTCGCACTGGTCGCCGTTGGCATCCGCGGCGCCGCAGTGGTGGCAGGTGCCCTTGACGTAGCGGTCGGGCAGGAAACGCCCGGCCTGAGGGTCGTAGAGCTGCTTGGTGGTACGTTTGGAGAAGTACCCCTTCTCGTAGATGCGCAGGAAGAATTCCTGGCTGATCTTCTCGTGCAGGTCGGCAAAACCAGGCTGATGCGTCCCCCCGTAGATGTCGAAATCGATTCGCAGCCCGGCGAAATCCGCTTTTTGACGCTCGTGAAAACGCGTGGAGATTTCCTGCGGCGTCGTGCCGGCCTTGGCGGCGGAGATCTCGATCGCCACGCCGTTGTCGTCGCTGCCGCAAATCCAACGCACATCGCAACCTTTGGCGCGCATGTAGCGTACAAACGTATCAGCCGGCAGGTACGCTCCGCCGATGTGTCCGACATGCAGCCGGCCGTTGGAATAGGGCAGGCCGGCGGTAACGAGGTATCGTTGTGGCATGTGAGGCTCTCTCCCTGTACGTTGCGTTGAACCCGGATGGTACGCCGGGCGCGCACCCCGTGCAACGCGGCGAGGCGCGTCGCCACAACTGCCCCCTCCGGGTATGATTCCCGCTACGGCGCGAGTCGAACCCCGCGAGAATCGGCCGGCACGCCCGATCGCAGTCCGGCCGAACGCTACCGAGATCCCGCTACGATGCAGCAACAGCCGCTCGTTTTCCGTCATCGTTCGCAACCCGACACCTGCTCGCCGCGTCCCCGCCGGTCGGTTCCTCGGGCGGTCGTCGCGATGGGACTGGCGATGCTGGTGGTCGTCGGTTGCACGGAACGGCTGACGCGCCAGGCGGATGTCGAGGTCGAGCGGCTGATCGAACAACGCCGCCGGAGTGGCCTGATCACCCCCGCACCGCACCCGCTCGTTGCTCGCGATGAAGCGGCCGGTCAGCCTGGAGCGGCCGCGTACCGCCGGCAGCCGCCCCCCGCGCCGCCCGAGGTGCCCGCCGGATTCGAGGGCCAGGCGCCGTCCACGGGGCAAGCGTCGCAGCCGGCATCCGCCCCGCGCATGCGGTCCACGATGCTGCCCGCGACGGACAGTGCGCCCGCCGACACGCAGCCCACCCGCTACCGCGACAAGGTGCTCACGCTTACGGATGCCTTGGCCTACGCCCAGCAGCACCGGCGGCAGTACCTCACGGCCAAAGAGGATCTGTACCTGGCGGCGCTGGCGCTGACGCTCGAACGCCACCTCTGGACGCCCCAGTTCGCCGCGAAACTCCGGGCGGTCTACGGCAATTTCGGGGAGATCACGGATTTTGACCAGGCGACGCGGTTCGTGGCGGATTTGTCGGTTTCACAGCGGTTGCCGCTGGGCGGCAGCTTCACCGCGCAAGCGGTCAGCACGCTGATCCGCGACGTGAAGCGGAGCATCACGGCGAGTGAAGGCAGCACGATCACGCTGGGGCTGGACATCCCCTTCCTGCGCAACGCGGGCCACGTCGCCCAGGAAGACCTGATCCAACTGGAGCGGTCGCTGGTCTACGCGGTTCGGCGGTTCGAGCGCTTCCGCCGACAGCAGCTCGTGGACATCGCGCAGCGCTATTTCTCGTTGCTGGCGTCGAAACAAGCGGTGCTCGACGCGATTACCAGCGTGAAAGCGGCCCGCGAGCTGTACCAACGCGCGCAGGATTTCCAGGTGCGCGGGTTGGGCAACGTGCTCGACACGGGGCGGGCCGAGACGCGGCTGCTGTCCGAGCAAAACCGTCTCGCCCAGCAGCGCGAGGCCTTCCGAGCGGCCACCGACCGTTTCAAGATCGAAATCGGTATGCCCGTCGACGAGCCGATCGGTTTGGACGACCTGGAGACCATCCAGTCGATCGAACAGCAGATCATCGACGGCAAGTACCCGCTGCTGCTTCTGCCACCCGCCGCGAACGACGAAGAACGGGCCGTCGCGGTCGCGAAGGATTATCGTCTCGATCTCCTCAACTCGCGTGACCAGATCGACGACGCGAAGCGCGGCGTCGCGATCGCGCGGAACGCCTTGTTGCCCGATCTGAACTGGAGCTCGACGCTGACGTTCGACACCGACCCGGACCACGCCAAGCTCGGGGCGTTCGAATTCGCGCGGGCCACCTGGCGGTCGGAAGTCATGCTGGAAATGACCGACCGCTTCCGCGAGCGCAACCGGTATCGGTCGTCGTTGATCGACGTTCGGCGGGCGCGGCGCGACTACAAGGACCGATTCGAACGCATCATCGCGGAGGTACGCAGCGCGGTACACCAGATCCAGCTTCAGGAGGAAACGCTGCTGATCCAACGCCGAAACCTGGAGGTCGCGATGGATCGGCGTGACAACGCTCGTTTCCTGTTCGACAAGGGCAAGGTGGGCAACCGTGACCTGGTCGAGGCCGAGGATCAGTTCGTCGATGCCCAAAACCGCCTGAATCTCGCCAAGACCGACCGCTGGACGGCCTTGCTCGAGTTCCGGCTGGCCACGGGCACCCTGTGGATCGACGACCAGGGGGTGCAACGCGACCGTCCGGCGTCGAGTGGTCGGGCGGCCGAAGACAAACCACACCGGTAGCAGGCGCGCTCCCGGGGGCGGCTCAGCCGCCGGCCTGGGCGCTTTGCTTGAGGAATTCCTGGTATTTCTGGCGCAGCCGACTGTCGAGCACCCGGATGCGCGCCTGGGTGAAGAGGTCTTTGGCGAGCCGGCTCATGGCTTGCGGAATGGCACGCTCGCGCACCTGCTGTTCGATCTTGTCGCGCACGTCCTCGAAACGCACGGATCGCTGGGGAATGCGGCGTTCGAGTTTGAGGATGTGGAAGTACTGTCCGGTCAGGATCGGGCTGGTGATGCCGCCGGGCTTGAGCGAGAAGGCGCCTTCGCGCAGAGCGGCGGGGATGTTGGGATCGTTGAACGTGAAAGGTTCCATTTCGCCGCCGCGGGCCGCGGTGACAGGATTCTTGCTCAGTCGGCGGGCCACGTCGGCGAAGTCCGCCCCACGCCGTAGCAAGTCCATCGCCTCGTTGAGGGTGCGGCTGTCGCGTTGGGGAATCTGGATGTCGCGGACGACGACCTTGTCGCCGTAGGTCCGGGCGAATTCCTCGTGCAACGTTTCGGGAGTGATGTGGATGTCGTGTTCGACGATTTTGCGCAGGTAGGCATTTCGTTCCATGCTCAGCATGAACTCGGACATGGAGAATCCGCGTTTGTCGAGCACCTGTTGCAAAGCCTGGCGTTTGTTCTTTTCGGTGGCTTCGTCGGGGTTCATGCCCGCTTCGCTGGCGATACGGTCGAGTGCGCGTTGGAACTCGGCGTCGATGTCGGCCCGGCGGACCTTCAGGCCGCGCTTGTGGGCTTCCTGTTTGGCGAGCTGGAGGATGACCATCTCCTGCAACACCTCGACGCCGCGGGCGTCGATCAGGATGTCGACCAGCTCCTGGCGGCTGATGGGTTGGCCGTTGACGAGCGCGACGGCGCTTCCGTCCTGTGCGTGTGCGGGTAGTGCCGATAGCAAGCTGCCGGCCAGCGCCACGAGAGTCATGGTCGCGAGGAGGGTACGTCGGCGAGACAGGCCGGCAGACGCCTGGTAGGTGTTCCGTGCCATGCGAACAACTCCGTCAGGTGGTTGTGTATAGTTGCGCATTGTCGCCGATGGGCGTCGCGGGGGCGAGGCGCCGGCCCGAATCGCTG
>JALSRY010000110.1 GCA_026984555.1 Phycisphaerae bacterium | reverse complement strand
CGCCGCGTTCGACGGGTCCAGCGCGAGAACTTTCTTGAACGATTCGGCCGCCTTGTCGAGCTGCCCCGTGCGCTCCTGGAGCATCGCGAGTGTCAACAGGAGGTCGGCATTCTTGCCTGCGCTGAACTCGACGGCGCGCTCGGCGATCGGCAGGATGTCAAAATACGCCAGCAGCCGGCGCGTATCCTCCTGAAGCAGGCGTGTTTCCACCACCCGCCCCAGCACGTTGGCAGCCAGGTTCTCGCGACCGGCGATCGGCTGGTCCGAGAGGGTGCTGTCGGGATTCATCTCGAACAGAACCTTGCCAAAACTGCGCAACACCTGGAGCCGCAGGTTGTACGCGTTGTACTTGCGTTGCGCTCGTTCGAGCGTAATGCCTTCCCGCTGAAGCTCCTGCGTAGCGAGCTGAATCAGTCGCTGGGCGTCGGTGTCGGCCTGATCGAACTGCTCGATCGTGGTCGCCATGTCGGCTTCCAACCCGACCAGTACGTACCAGGCGTCGTAGTTGTCCGCCTTGAGGGAAATGGCGCGTTTGATGGTCTCGATCGCTTTCTGGCGTAGTCCCAGCGGCCCGTAGGCCTGCGCGAGGGGAATCAGCACATCGACCAGTCGATCGGGCGGCGCGACGGACTCGGCCGTTTCGAGGTAGTGTGCGGCGCTGCGGGTGACGCCGCTGCGAAGGTACATCTGGCCGAGGCCGAGATTGGCGTCGAAATCGTTTTCCTGGATCTTCAGGACCGCGAGCCAGTTCTTGCGGGCCAGCTCGGCGTTGCCCATCTCCCAGTAGATGTCGCCGAGCAACCCGAACGCTTCTTTGTTCGAAATGTCGCGTTGCAGCACCTGCTGCAACACCTGGATGGCCTGGGCCTTCTGATCGGCGCTGCGCAATTGTCGCGCCCACGCGATCATTTCCGGAATCGTCATCTTTTCGGGTGGCAGCGCAGGATGACCGGGCGTCGGCGCCGATGTGGGCTGCTGCGCGTACAGGGCAGAGCCGGTCGCGGCAGCCACCACCAGCACCGCCAGAATCACCCCAATCCTCTTGTTCACCCGCGTGCTTTTCATGCACGAAACTCCCTCGTTCGAACTTCACCGTTGCCGGACGGTCGGTGTCACGCCGCCGCACCCCGACGCCGCCGTACAGGGGCGCACGTTACGTGTTATCGGCAGTTGCGCGAAGCCGCTTCGAGCGACTTTTTGGCCCACGGCGCCGGCCCGCGCGATGTCAACCGGCCCTGGTTTGTCGCGTCGTGGCGCGGCCCCCCCCTGTCACCCATACGACAAGTCGACCGATCGCCGCTCGCGGGCCTCGCCACTCGTGTTCCACCCGGTTCATTCCGTCGCCTGTTCCAGCACGAGACGAAGCATATTCAGCACCGTGTACGCCGCCCGCTGCCGAACCACCTCGCGGGGCACGTCGTCGCCGAGCGTGGCGCGACGAACCTGCACACCGGCGGGCGTGCCGACGGCGCAATAGACCAGACCGACGGGTTTCCCAGGCGTAGCACCACCCGGACCGGCGATGCCGGTCGTCGCGACGGCGTAATCGCTCCCGAATGCCGACCGCGCCCCCGCCGCCATCGCCTTGGCGACCGGCTCGCTGACGGCCCCGTGTGTCACAAGCAGTTCCTGCTCGACACCCACTACCCGTTCCTTCAGTTCGTTCGCATACGTCACGCCACCGCCCAGATAGTACCTGCTGCTCCCGGGTACATCCGTGATCATCTTCGCCACGAGCCCGCCGGTGCACGACTCGGCGGTGCTGAGCGTGGCCGATCGCGCCACAAGCAGCCGCCCAACGACGGAAGCGAGCGTGTCATCGTCAACGCCGTAGACCACGGCCCCCAGGCGTTCGCGGACCTCCGCCTCGGTCTCGTCGAGGAGTCGGCGGGCTTCGTCTTCGTCGGCGGCGTCGGCGCGGATCCGCACGTCGATGACGCCGGTCAGGGCACACGTGCCGACCGCGGGGTTTCGGCCTGGTCGCAGCAGATCGGCAAGCCGATCCCCGAGCCGCGATTCGGGCATCCCACAGCAGTGCAGGATGCGTCTGCGGAGGAGCCGACCACGCGCCCGGGCCGCAAGCTCGGGGCGCACGACGCGGGTGAACATGTCGCGCATTTCAAAGGGCACGCCGGGCAATGCGTAACACCACGCGCTTCCGAGCTTGACAAACACGCCCGGCGCGGTGCCGCAGTCGTTCCGCAGCGCCCGGCCACCGCGCGGAATCAACGCCTGCGTCCGGTTTTCCGCCGGCATGTCGCGTCCGCGCCGCTGAAAAAACGCTCGAATCGACGCAAGGGCGGTGGCGTCCTGCACGAGTTCGACACCCGCGGCAAAAGCGAGGGCGGCGCGCGTGAGATCGTCCGCGGTCGGTCCGAGTCCGCCTGTCACGATCACGAGACTGGCCAGCTCCGCAGCCCGCGATATTTCGCGGGTCACGACATCCACGGCGTCGGGAGCGGTCACGTGAAGCCGACAGCGGATGCCCAGCGTCTCCAGCTCCCTTGCCAGCCACGACGTATTGGTATCTACGACTTCGCCGGTAATCAGTTCGGCACCGACGGAGAGGATGACGGCATCGGCGAGGTCGTTCTCGGGCAGATGGTCATTGTTCATGGAGAGCCCGTCCGCATGCCGCCTGTGGTTACCCTTTGAGTTTCTGGCGCAGGCGCGCGTCGATAAACGGCTGTATGTCGCCGTCGAAGACCCGCTGAACGTCGCCGATGGCCAGCCCGGTGCGATGGTCCTTGACATGGATCGTCGAGCCGTGGATGACGTAGCTGCGGATCTGGTTGCCCCAGGCGATTTCGCCCTTCTCGCTGTAGAGCTTGGCGAGTTCGGCGTCACGTTTGGCCTGCTCGATTTGTTCGAGACGCGACTGAAGGATACTCAGAGCGAGGCGTTTGTTCTGGGCCTGGCTGCGTTCGTTGACGCATTCGACCATGAGGCCGGTGGGCTTGTGGCGAATGCGAACAGCGGTCGCGACCTTGTTGACGTTCTGGCCTCCCGCCCCCGACGCCCGCCGAAAAAACTCGATGTCGAGATCGGCCGGCGCGAGTTCGATCTGGGTTTCCTCGAATTCGGGCAACACGTCCACGCCGGCGAACGATGTCTGGCGTTTGCCTTGGGCGTTGTAGGGGCTGATGCGCACGAGTCGATGGACCCCGGCCTCGCACGAGAGGTAGCCGTAGGCATAGGGCCCCTCGACGCGCAGCGTGACGGACTGGATCCCGCCCTCGTCCGCTTCGCGCCGGTCCACTTCCTGGACGCTGTAGCCGTTTCGCTCGAGGTACATCAGGTACATGCGCAGCAGCATCTCGGCGAAATCGCAGGCATCCACCCCGCCGGCGCCGGCCTGGATGCTCAGGAAGCACGGACGATCGTCATTCTTGCCCGACAACAGCGTCAGCAGTTCGACGCGTTCGGTTTCGGCGGCGATCGAGTCGAGTTCGCGTTGCACCTCGTCGCGGGCCTGCTCGTCGTTCTGCTCGTCGGCGAGTTCGAGCAGGATCGCGGCGTCCTCGGCCCGCGCCAGCAGTTTCTCGACCGGCTCGACGACGGCGCGCAGCGTCTTCAGTTCGGCCACCACGCGCTGCGCCGATTCCTGGTTGTCCCAGAAACCCGGTTGCTCCATCCGGGTCGATAGCTCTCCGAGTCGTTTCGATTTCTCAGGCAAGTCAAAGAGAATCCCGGATCGCGTGGATACGATCGGACAATTCCTTGAGCGTGGCGGCAGGATCTTCGTACGGCATCAGCAGCATTCCTTTCTACGAGCCGGCCGGCGGACTCGCGCCGACGCGACACGCGCCCACGTCCGACGCGACCGCGTATTCTAGCGGGACTCGTCACAACGTGACACCGGGCAACGGACATCGCGGGCGGCGGAGTGGTCCGCTTGTCGGCCGGGGCGGCATCCCCTACAGTGCGCCGCGACGGCGTGGTAGGGTCTGGCTCCAGGCCCTTGACCCAAGCTTCAACAGCACAAGCGGCGAAACAGCAAACCTCGACTTGCCAGAATGGGAGCGATTGCGGTGAGCGTTGTTGAGCGTCTGTTCGCGGGAATCCCCGAATACTGGTGGGCGTACATCTACCAGTACGGCGTCGGCCTGGTGATCTTCCTGATCGGGCTCGCGCTGATCATCGGCTACAAGAGCTGCAACTTGTCGCGCAAGCAGGACCGGTTCTGGTTCGGCGTGCTGCTGTTCGGCTTCGCGTGGTACGCGGGGATCCACTACGCCTGGTACATGGCAGCGATTCATGTCATGCCGGTAGCGCAGAACGGGGGGGCCGCGGGATGACCAGCACGCTCCTCGCCGAAGCCTACGGCTCGTCGCTCGATTACTCGATCATCGTCATCTATTTCGTCGCCATCCTGGGATTCGGAACGTTCTTCGGACGCTACGCCAAGAGTACGCGCGATTTCTTCTTCGGCGGCCAGAAGTTCAGCTGGTGGCTGATCGCGATGAGCATGGTCGCGACCGGCGTGGGCTCGTACAGCTTCATCAAGTACTCGGCGGTCGGCTTCACCTACGGGATGTCCAGTTCGATGACGTACATGAA
>JALSRY010000109.1 GCA_026984555.1 Phycisphaerae bacterium | reverse complement strand
AAGCTCCGGGCCGCCGGCGCGAGCTCCCGCCGCCCGGCGGATCCTCATCATCAAACCCAGCTCGCTGGGCGACGTGATCCACGCCCTCCCCGTCCTCGCCGCCCTCCGCGCAGCGCGACCCCACGCCCACATCGCCTGGCTCCTGAGCAACAGCTTCGTCCCCCTGCTCGAACACCACCCGTTGCTCGATCAGGTCATCCCGTTCGACCGCGCCCGCTACGGACGCATCTGGCGCAGCCCCAGCGCCCTGGGCGCTTTCTGGCAATTCGTCGCCCGTCTCCGGCGTGAACACTTCGATCTCGTCGTCGATCTGCAAGGGCTGGTGCGCAGCGGCCTGCTGGGGGTGCTCGGCGGCGTACCGCACCGCCTCGGTTTCGCCGACGCCCGCGAGGGTGCGTGGCTCTTCTACTCCCGCCGGGTGCGCGTCCCCGCGCAGTGTTCCCACGCGGTCGATCGCAACCTCCACCTCGTCCGGTCGCTCGGGATCGGTTCCGGACCCGCGCGCTTCCCGCTGGCCATCACGCCCGCGGAACGCAACGCCGCCCGCCGCCTGCTCGCCCGCGCCGGGGGCGCGACCCCGTTCACCGCCGTTATTCCCGGTACACGCTGGGAGTCCAAACGCTGGCCGGCCGAGCGCGTCGCGGCACTGATCGATCGTCTCTGCGAGGCCGGGCTGGGGCCCTGCGTGCTGCTCGGATCGCCCGCCGATCGCGCACGCGCCGATGCCGTCTGCGCCGCTTGTTCCGCCCCCGTGGTCGACCTCGTCGGCCGTACCAGCCTCCGCGAACTGACGGCGCTGATCGAGGCCGCCGCGCGCGTCGTCTGCCAAGACTCCGGCCCCATGCACATCGCCGCGGCGCTCGGCAAACCGACCGTCGCCGTCTTCGGACCCACCAATCCCCGGCGAACCGGGCCGTATTCATCGGCAGCGGTCGTCGTGCGGCAGGAGCTGCCCTGCATGCCCTGCTACCGGCGCACCTGCCCCCTCGGTCACCACGACTGCATGAAACGCCTCGACGTCGCGCGCGTGTTCGAGCAGGTTGCGACGCTCGCACGGCCGCCCGCCGCCCCTTCGTGCGCCAGCCACCGCTGAACCCCCCCCACGCCACGCGGGTTGTCGTGCGCAAAATGTTAGGATGTGTGCGCAAATGCGCAGAGCCTTCCCTTGACGCCCCACGCCCTGCCCCATTATGACAGAACATATCCAGCGAGTCCCCGCGCCGCGACCTCCGGTTGCCGGGGCGCTCGGCCGGACAAAGCCTCGTTGCCCGCGGTCCGCCGGCGGCGCGTCCCGCGCGCTCCGAACCGACTCGCTTCGTGCAGGAAAGGCCCATCCATGCAATTGACCGCCCTCGACTGGTCGTTCGTCATCGGGTTCTTCGTCGTCACGCTCGTCGTCGGGCTCGTCGTCGCCCGCCGCGCCGGCAAAAACACTTCCGAGTTTTTCCTTTCCGGTCGCTCGATGCCCTGGTGGCTGCTCGGCATGTCGATGGTCGCCACCACCTTCTCGACCGACACGCCCAACCTCGTGACCGATTTCGTCCGGCAACGGGGCGTCGCGGGCAACTGGGCCTGGTGGGCCTTCCTGCTGACCGGCATGTTGACCGTCTTCGTCTACGCAAGACTCTGGCGCCGCTCCGGCATCCTCACCGATGTCGAGTTCTACGAGCTGCGCTACTCGGGCAAGCCCGCCGCTTTTCTGCGCGGCTTCCGCGCCCTCTACCTCGGCGTGTTCTTCAACATCTGCATCATGGCCGCCGTGTCGCTGGCGGCGATCAAGATCGGCCACGTCCTGCTCGGCCTCAAACCGATTCACACGATCCTGTTGGCGGCGATCGTAACCGTGGTGTTCAGCGCGGCGGGTGGGTTCCGCGCCGTCGTGCTCACCGACTTCCTGCTGTTCATCATCGCCATGATCGGGGCCTTCGCCGCCGCCATCGTCGCGCTCAACCTGCCCGAGGTCGGCGGGCTCAAGGGACTCCTCGCCCACCCCAACCTCCAGGGCAAACTCGCGCTCCTGCCCGCTTTCAAGAATCCCGACGGCTCCAGCAACATGAACACCGTCGTCGGCATTCTGATCATTCCCCTCGCCGTCCAGTGGTGGAGCGTGTGGTATCCCGGCGCCGAGCCGGGCGGCGGCGGCTATATCGCCCAGCGCATGCTCTCGGCCAGGAACGAAAACCACGCCGTCGGCGCTACGTTCTTCTTCAACGCCGCCCACTACGCCCTGCGCCCCTGGCCCTGGATCATCGTCGCGCTCGCCTCACTGATCGTCTTCCCCGACCTGCACGCCCTGGCCATCCGCTTCCCCGACATGCCCGCCGCCCAGGTCAAGCACGACCTGGCCTACCCCGCGATGCTGACGTTCCTGCCGCACGGGCTCATGGGGCTCGTCGTCGCTTCCCTGATCGCCGCCTACATGTCCACGATTTCGACCCACCTCAACTGGGGATCGAGCTACGTCGTCAACGATTTCTGGGTACGCTTCGTCAACCCCCACGCGAGCGACCGCGAGCAGGTCTGGGTCGGCCGCGTATCCACCATCCTGCTCATGGTCGTCGCCGGAATACTCGCCCTCTACCTGAGCAATGCCGTTCAGGCCTTCAACATCCTGCTCCAGATCGGCGCCGGCACCGGCCTGCTCTTCATCCTGCGCTGGTTCTGGTGGCGGATCAATCCGTACAGCGAGCTCGTCGCGATGATCGCCTCGTTCCTCGTCGCCCTCTATATGGAGTTCCGTGCGCCCGATTCGCTCGCCGACTGGCACAAGCTCGTCATCGGCGTCGGGGTCACCACCGTGTGCTGGTTGGTCGCCACGGTCCTCACGCCCTCGGACGACCCCGCGACCCTGCGCAGCTTCTACAAACTCACCCGCCCCGGTGGACCCGGCTGGCGCAAAGTCATCGAAGACGCCCGCCGCGACGGCGAAGAAATCACCGGCCCCGAACGCGGCCGCTCCAACCTGCCACGCGGCATCCTCTGCATGGTCGTCGGTTGCACCGCCATCTATAGCGCACTGTTCGGAACCGGGTACTGGCTCTACGGCCAGGCCACCCCCGCGATCATCTTTACCGGCATATTCGTCGTTTCGGGGCTCCTGTTAGCCAAGCTGTCCACCGCCGGTCAGGTACCGGAGCAAGCCTGATGTCTCGGAAACAAACCACACAACACCCTCGCTGCCGACTCGCATTCACGCTCATCGAATTGCTCGTCGTGGTCGCCATCATCATCCTGCTGATTTCGATCCTGCTGCCCAGCCTCAAGCGGGCCAAGGAGCAGAGCCGCACCGTCGTCTGCCGCGCGAACATCAGGCAGGTCGCGATGGCCTTCCTGCTCTACGGGCAAGACTACGGCGCGATCCCCGGCACCTACTGGCAAGGCGAAATCGACACCGACTGGTCGGGACGCAACAACCGCAAGTACCTCGCCCATCCCGACCGGTACCATCACCCGATCGAAACCTCGGTGTTGTGGCGCTACATGAACCACGAAGACCGGATCCTCGCCTGCCCCACCGCCCACCGCGAAGCCAACACGTTCTATGATTACACGGTGCCCATCCGCATCCACGGCGCCCGCATCGACCTCCCCTGGAAAATGCTCTACCCGCCCGATCCCCGGCGACCCCGCGAGAACCGGCAGTTCTTCCGCGGCATCATCCTCCTGCTCGAAGAAGACCGGATCTTCTACAACGAGCTCTACGACGACGGCTCGTGGGCCTGGTTCGACCAGTTCTCCCACCGACATTTCGGCGAGTGCAACATCGGCTATCTCGATGGCTCCGTCGATACCTTCCAGGCTCCCCAGGGAATCAACCCCGATGTCGAGGAACGCGCCGACCTCAAGGCCCGGAACGTCAAGATCGAAATCAACGGCAAGGTCTACCCGATCCACGACGCCAGCCGCGATCGTTTCGGATGGATCAACAGGGTACACTGAACGCGCGACACCACCGCTGGTCCGCGGGGCCGACCTTGCTTGGGCGCCGCCCCCGCGGGCGGAAAACCAGCGGCTCATGGCACAGTGAAAGGCGATACGCATGTTTCCCAGAATGGCTTGGATGGTGGCTATGGTCACGTCGATGATGGTTGTGAAAGCCGATGCCGGTTCGCCCGTCCTGCCGGCGATCGTCCCCCGCCCCGCGTCGCTGCAACTCGCGCCGGGCAGCTTTGTGCTCTCCACATCTACGCGAATCGTCGTCGAAACCGACGACCCCGAGGTACGCACCATCGCCGCGTACCTCGCCGACCGATGCGCCCGCGAGACCGGTCTGCACGTGCCGGTCGTCGGCGCCGCGAAACATCTCGCGGACCCGTCGATCACCCTCGCGCTCGACCCGCGCCTCGCCGACACGCTCGGCCCCGAAGGGTACCAGCTCGACGTCTCCCCGACCCGCGTCCTCCTGCACGCCGCCCGGCCCGCGGGGCTCTTCCACGGCGTCCAGACGCTGCGCCAACTCGTCGAACAAGCCACCCCCGCCGTGAACCAACCGCGATCCACCACCGGTCGCCTCTCCGACGCCCTCACCATCCCCGCCCTGCGCATCAACGACAAACCCCGTTACCGCTGGCGC
>JALSRY010000108.1 GCA_026984555.1 Phycisphaerae bacterium | reverse complement strand
TTGTAACCGCTGTAGCACAAGCATGTTATGTTTGCGGCGTTCTCGCGGCTGGGCCATGGTGCGCTCATCCCACCGGCCGTTGGCGGCCAAGTGGCCAAATCCTCAGCCACCCGCGCGACGACACGGAAGGGGGTGTGCGATCGTGGCAGCGATGTTGCCGAAAACAGGTCGTGTCCGTCGTAACGACGCCGATTCGCACGCCCGATCGACGCCGTTTGCCGCCACCACAACGCTCGCCGCATGGAAATTGCTAGGTTCATCCGGGCGGTTTGTGTAGAATCGAATCGTCCGAAAGCGGCCCTGGGCAGGGTTCTGGTTGGGGAAGTCGAAGCGCGCACGTCGCGGTTTGGCGTTTTCTGTTCGTTTTTCGCATTGGCTGCGCACGAAGTGGGCGGCGGCTGTCGGCCGCGCGCTCCCCGCGCGAAGGAGTTGGCTCTCGTGATCCGATGCAGCATGATCCTGGCAGCGGCGCTGTGGGGGGCCTCAGGAGCGTGGGCGGCGCCGCCAACCATGGAGAACGTCACACCTGCGGGAGCGAGCACGGGCGGTACCTGGTCGGTGTTCACGGGAACGCAGGCGTTCGTCTTCGACGCCGCCGATGCTGACGGGGATCTCGTTTCGCTCGACATCCTCATTTTCGGTCCCACGCCTTATGACACCGTCGCGGGCGCGCGCACGCTCCACCTGCACGCCGATTCGAACGCCCCGGCGACGCCCGAGGATCTGGCGTTGTTGGCGTACTGGGGCAGCTCGGTCGCATACGACACCGTCGGCCAATCGTGGACGCTGACGCTGGACACGCTGGCGACGTGGGGCCCGGAAGTGGACGATCCGAACGATCCGTATTACGACCCCAACATTTCCGCGGGTGATGCGGTGTGGCCCGCGGGGGAGTACGGATGGCAGCTCGAGCTGCGCGACGCCGCCGGAAACACCTGGGGTGACAACGCGACGCCCTACTGGCCGCCGCTCTACCCGTCCAACCCCGCGAAAGCGGAGGCGTACCTGTACTATTTCCACACGATTTCGTCGGCGATCGGCGGGTTTCAGACGGCCCCCGGCGACACGATCGCGGTGGGGGGCGGTACCTTCGTCGAGCAGGTGACAATCGCGAACAGCCTCGTGCTCGCGGGAGCGGGGGTCGGCTCGTCGGTGATCCAGGCGCCGGCGACGATGAATCCCGATGCCGACGGGATGCGCTACATCGTTACCGTCGGCGGGGCGGGGAGCAGCGTCGAGATGCACGGGTTTACGATAACCGGGCCGGGACCGTCGGCCGGGTTGACCGGCGGCGTTTTCGTACGCGATGGCGCGTACCTCGATTTGCACGACAACGAGATTCTCGATATCCGCGACGAGCCGTTCGGCGGAGCGCAGCGTGGCGTGGGCGTCCAGGTCGGTCGGCAATACGTCGGCACCACCGGCTCGGCGAACATTCATGACAACACGATCCGGAACTACCAGAAGATCGGGATCGTCGTGGACAACGCCGGCTCCGATGCACTGATTACCAACAACACGATTATCGGACATGGCGCCACCAACCGCATCGCTCAAAACGGCATCCAGATCGGACGCGACGCCACCGCGACCGTCAACGGAAATGCCGTCTCCGACAACGAGTACACCGGCGCAAGCTGGTGGTCCGGCGGTATCCTCGTATTCGACACCAGCGGCGTGTCCGTTTCGGGCAACACCCTCACCGCCAACAACGCCGGCATCTGGCTCACGGCGTTCGACGCGGCCACCACCGCTTGCACCGTGACCGCGAACACGTGCGACAACAACGCCGACACCGCCATCATCCTCCAGGGGGCGCTCGTCAACGCCAACACGGTCGAGGAGAATCACCTCGATGGGAACCCCATCGCCATCTGGCTCGCGTACTGCTCAAACAACACCATTCACGCCAACACCATCACCAATACCACCAACAACGGCATCTACTTGTACCAGGCCGACGACAACACGATCGAAAACAACCTCGTGGACCACACCACCACGGGAACCGGGGCCGGTTGGGGGGTCGCGCTCTACGGCGATGCCAGCGACACTTCCGACAACAACATCATTCGGGCAAACACGATCGCCAACGGGGACGTCGGTGTCTGGATCGGCAACGGCAGCGATGGCACCCTCGTGCAAGGCAACTATCTCAGCGACAACCTCTACGGCGTGAAAGTGACCACCTACGGGAGCAGTCTCGAACCCACCAATACGACGTTGACGGCCAACGCGTTCTCGGGCAACACCCTCGCCGGTTTGCTGAACACCACCGCGCAAACCGTCGCGGCGGAGGATAACTGGTGGGGCGATGTCGGCGGACCGCGCGATGCGGACAGCGACGACGGCGAGAGCGACGAAACCGATCCCAATGCGTGTCCCGGTACCCCCGCTACCGAACGCAACGCCGACGGCACAGGGGATGCGGTCGAGGATACTTCGACGACGCCCGTGGACTATTGCCCCTGGGCGACGCAGTTCGCCCGCCTGACGCTCGAACCCGACGCGGACTGTTACGCCCCCGGCCAGACGGTCACCGTCGAGCTGTGGATGCGCGACCAGACCGAGGCCATCGTCGGCGGCGAGTTCTTCCTCGCGTTCGACCCCAACGACCTGGCGTTCGTCGCCCTGGATTCCAACGACCCGCCCTTCGATACCATCCTGGTGCAAGATGTGGATCCCAACGCGGGGACCATCGACTACGCCGTCAGCGCTCCCCTGGGAGATCCCGGATCCACCGGCGCGGCCCGGATGGCGGTCCTGACGTTCACCGCCCAGCGGCAACTGTGCGACGCCCCCGACCTGCTCGTCTGGCGCATCCACGATCCACCCAGCCGGCTGAGCGCCTTCGGCGGCGGGGCGGTCACGCCCCTGCTCGAAGACCTCGACGTCCGCGACACGCAGCCGCCGACGATCACGGGCTTCCCGGCCGACCAGAACCTCCAGTGCCCGGCGGATATCCCGCCCGCCGATCCAAACCTCGTCAGCGCCACCGACAACTGCGGCGCCGTCACCATCACCTACCTTGGCGACAACGATCTCGGCGGTGCCGGTTGCGCCGGCGACCCGCATATCATCACGCGGACCTACCGCGCCACCGACGCGTGTGGCAACCAGGTCGAACAGACGCAGACCTTCACGTGCATCGACACGACGCCGCCCGTCGTCACCTGTCCGCCCGAGGGTGATCTGAGCGTTCCTGCCGATGCCGGCGGTGGTTGTGGCGGGGCGGTCGTCACGTTCGCCGGCGCCACCGCCAACGACCACTGCGACGGTACGCTATCGGTCAACTATGACCCGCCCAGCGGCTCCACCTTTCCCGTCGGGACCACGCAGGTCACGTGCAGCGCGGTCGATTCGTGCGGCAACGTGGGGATCTGCACCTTCCAGGTCGAAGTCCGGCCGGTCAACGAGTTGGCCGTGAATGTCGAGCTCCAGGGCGCCGCCCCGGGGCCGTTCGTGCGCTGTATCACCTTCGACCTGTGGCACTGCGGCCAGACCGCGGTCACCACCACCGGCGAGCTGACCTTCACGAACGGCCTGGCCACCGGCGTCCTCGAAGTGCCCTGCGGCGATTACGACTGCATCACCGCCCGCGACGCCCTGCACACCTTGCGCGTCACCGACGAAGACGACTTCGGCACCAACCCCGTCGTCGGAACCCAGTACGTCGCCGATTTCACCGACCGCACCGGGGCCGGTGGCGACGACGATACCCTCGTCGGCGGAAACCTCAACGACGATGGCTGGATCGACATCCTCGATTTCGGCGTGCTGACCGCGCAGTGGAACCAGGACTTCGGCACCGGAGACACCGATTGCACCGTCACCCCGCCACATGCCGACATCAGCGGCGACGGGATCGTGTCCGCCGAGGACTTCACGTTCATCCAGGTGAACTTCCTCGCCGGAAACGGGGCGAACTGCTGCGGCGAGCCGGGCAACCTCGGCGACGGACCGACAGAGGAGATTTCGGTGGCGGACCTGCGGGCGATGGGGCTTGCGCCACTCGCGGCCGGCGACCTGAACCGCGACGGCTGGCTCGATGCCGGCGATATCGCCGCGTTCATGCAGGGAGCGCGGCCGGGAACATTGCGCTCGGTCACGCCGACACGGCGCGTGCGCTCGCGGGCCGGTCGCGGACCGCGACCACAACACAGACCGTAAACCAGCCGGCGCCCCGGGAACCCCGAACCACGCCGGTGCCCGCGCCGTCCCCGCCGAGAGACGACGCGGGGCCCGTGGTGCCCCTTGCGAAGAAAAGGCAGCGCGATGTCAACCAACAGCATGATCTCGACTTCGGCGGTCACGCTCGGCGCGTCGCTCATGCTCGCCGTGGCGGGATCGGGCGAGGTGCCGGTCAATCTCCAGTGGCGGCCGGCCACCCAGGTCGTCGCCACCGCCCGGACGGTGCGCGTGGCGCTCTACGCGGTCTCGGCCGATCCCGAACAGGCGCAGTCGATCGCGGCGGCGGACGTGATCGTCCAGTGGGATCCCGCACGCCTGGAACTGGTCGGCGTCGAGGACCCGCCGGTCCCGGATTGGCTTTTCTCGGGGTTCGCCAGTGATCCCTACGGCCTCAACGAAGCGTTC
>JALSRY010000107.1 GCA_026984555.1 Phycisphaerae bacterium | reverse complement strand
CTCCGCCGAGCGCTCGCGTGCCCGCGTGCCCGCGTCCTTTAAGCCATCCGGAGATCCCACCGCCGCGCCCATTTCTCGCGTCGCGGCTCGTGGAGCCGATCGGCGGCTCATTCTATACTGTCTGCGTGAGCTTCGATACGTTGTCCATCCTGTTCGACCGCTTCGGCAGCGGCAGCTATAACCCTTACGTCGTCCTGGCCGAGCTGCTGCTGATCGGGCTGATGGTCAACTGGTGCGCGGGCGTGCTGCACGGAACGCGCGGCACGCGGCTGTTGCGCGGGTTGCTGGTGGTACTGGTCGTCGCGACGCTCGTCATTCGCGTGCTTGCCGACCAGATGCACTGGACCCGCCTCGCATTGCTCTACCAGTACTTTATCATCGGAATGGCGTTCGTGGCGCTCGTCGCGTTCCAGCCGGAGTTGCGCCGCGCGCTGATCCGCGCCGGCGACGTGCGCTTCCTCCGTCGAAAACAACCCGCCGAGAAAGTCATCGCGGCGCTGGTCGAAGCTGCGGGCTACCTTTCGCGAAACAAGTACGGCGCTCTGATCGCCATCCAGCGCGACGTAGGGCTGGCCAACTGGGCCGAGAACGGCACGCCGCTCAACGCCGAAGTCTCCGCCAATCTTCTCAAGACCATTTTCTACCCCAACTCGGCGTTGCACGATCTGGGTGTCATCATCCGCGGCAACCGCATCGTCGCCGCCGGCTGCCAGTTCCCGGTCGCGGAGAGCGGCGACGTGGACCCCGGCCTCGGTAGTCGGCACCGGGCGGCGGTCGGCCTCAGCGCCGAATCCGACGCGCTCGTGCTCGTGGTGTCCGAGGAAACCGGCACCATCTCGCTGGCCGAGGCCGGCAAACTCACACGCTACCTCGCGCTCGACGACCTCGAAGAAGAACTCGAAAGCCGCCTCGCCGGCGGATTGTTCATCCCCCGCCGCAGACGCGCCAGAACACTCTCCGACCTGTGGCGCATCGTTCGGCGGTTGCTCGTCGTCGTGCCGATGACGCTGGTCATCTGGTTCCTCGCCGATCAAGCCAGCCTCGTGCCCGCCGAAGGCGTCGAGCTGACCCTGAACATCGCGCACGGCGAATCCCTGGTCGTCGATTCGGAACGCCCGCCCGTGTTTCGCCTGGCCATCCGCGGCCCGCGCCGGGAGATCGACACATTACGCACGCTGGCATCCGAGCATCGACTCAAGGCGACCTGGGACTTGCCGGCGGCCCTGATCCAACCAGGCAACCGTGTCACGCTGAAGGAAGAACAATTGCGCGAGATCATCGCGGGACTGCCCGAGTTCCGCAAACGCGGCATCTACGTGGACAGTGTCACGCCCGAGCAGTTCAGCTTTACGCCCCACCGTGTCGTCCCAGTCGAACTGCCCGTACACGTCGAGGCCGGTTCCCTGCGTGTCGCGGTCGCCCGGATCGTACCCGACCACGTGATGGTGCAGATCCGGGCCAAGGATCTCCAGTCGATCCCCTCGTCCGAGCGCTTCGTCGCCGCCGACCTGACCGAACGACTCGCCTCCGCGATTCCCGGCCGCGACCTGTCCTTCCGCGCCGTCCCGCTCCGGCCGGAGGTCGGCCGGATGCCCACGCTCGCGATCGACCCCCCAATCGTCGATGTCGATCTGCGTGTGGTCGGCGAAACCGCCCGTCGGCGGATCGGGGGGGTGCGCGTCCAGCTTGCCGTCAGCCCGCAAATCTGGCAGCGGTTCGATCTCGACATCTACGACGCCAACGAATGGCTCCTCGAACTGGAGGTGGAAGGCGAAAAAAGCGCCGTCGAGTCCTTGCAGGCTTCCGACGTGCGCGCGTTCGTGCCGCTCGCGGGCGATCAGATCGCCGTCACCGAAGACTACCGCTCGATGAAGGTCGAGATCGAGTTCCCCCCCGGCGTAACGCTCGTCGGACCGCCGCGGGAAGTGCGCTTCCGGCTCCGGCCGCGCGAGGGGGTGACACCGTGAGCAACCTCGCTCTGCGCAAAACCGGCATCCAGGTGCTCTACCTCGACGACGTGTTGCTCGTGGCCGACAAACCCCCGCACATCCTGCCAGGACGCAGCACCCCGCAACAGGAGGGCCTCCCCGGCCTGCTCGCACGCGAGGGCCGCCTCGACGACCCCGGCGCCTGGCAACCCGTCCTCGGATTGCCCGAGCAGGTCAGCGGCGTAGCGATCTACGCCCGGCAGCCCGCCGCCCGCAAGACCTTGCGACGCGCCTTCGCCGAGGGCTCCCACCGCGTCGTCTACCTCGCCCTCGTCAGCGGCTATGTCGAGTCGGACCGCGACATCGATATCCCCCTCCGATTCGACAAACGAGCGGGAAAACTACTCGCCAGCGAACGCCGCGGAACCCCCGCCCGCACGAGCTTGCGCATCGTCGAACGCGTCGCCGGGAATACGCTCGTCGAGTGTTCCCCCCAACACGAACGAACCGACCAGGTTCGCGCTCACCTCGAAGCAATCGGCCACCCGCTGACGATCGACCCGCGTTTCGGCGGGGGCGAAACGGTCCTGCTATCGGCATACAAGCCGAATTATCGGCCCAGCGGCCGGCGCAGCGAGCGCCCCCTGATCCACCGTTTGACGCTGCACGTCGCAGCCGTCACCCTGTGTCATCCCGCCAGCGGCAAACCGCTGGAATTCACCGCCCCGGTCCCGCGCGACCTCCGGGCGACGCTGACGCAGCTCAGACGCCTGACCTGATGGGAGAAATCGCGCGGCCCGACCGGCCCAATCCGCCGATTGAACCAGGTAGCATGAACGAAACGCCTGACAACGCGAGCGGCCGCCAACAGCCCGCCCCGGCCCCCCCCGCTCCCCCCGCAGCCGGTGGCGACGCCGCCGTGCGCCAACAGCTCGCCGCCCTTGCGGCCCGCGACGCCGAGCTGCGCCGACACGAGGAGGACATTCGCGCCCACCGCCGGCGACTCGACACTCCCGCGCCCGGCGCCGGCGTATCAACCGATTCGATCGAGGCCCGGCTGGCCGAGGTCGAACAACGCCGGCGCCAATTGGACCGATTCGAGCAGGTCCTTTCCGAACAGCAGGCCCGACTGGCCGAACAGCGGGCGACAATCGAGGAGACCCTCCGAACGCTGGCCCGGCAGGAGGACGCCGACGCCAACCGCCGGGCCGAAACCCGCCGCCGCCTGACCCGCAAGATCGAGGTGATTCGGCAGCGCAAGAACGAGTTTGTCGAAAAGGTTCGAGCGGCGCGGGCCGAGCTCAGGCAGCAACGCGACGAAACCGACCGCAAGGCCGCCGCCCTGCGCGATGCGGAATCGGCTTTCGAGCAGCGCCGCCAGGCGTTCGAACATCGCGCGGCCGAGCTCGAGGTACAGTCACGCGAAATCGAGGCCCGCACGCGAGCACTGGCCACCCAGCGCTCCCAGCTCGAACGCACACTCGCCGACACCGAGGCACGCAGCCGCCGGCTCGACGCCCGCGCCGCCGAACTCGAGGAACTGGGGCGCCGACTCGAACAACAGCAACGCGACTTGCAGGCCGAGCGCGAAGCGCTCGATACACGCGCGGGCCAGCTCGACCGCCAGCGGGCCGAACTCGAACAGGCCACGCGCGAACTCGAGCAGCAGCGTGCGGCGCTCGACGCGCGACGGGAAGAGCTCGAACAATTCGAAGCCGACCTCGAACCCGCGATGCGTGATTTGGACCAGCGCCGGGCGCAGCTCGCACCGGCTGAGGAGCAACTCGCCCGCCGAACCGAGGCGCTGGACCAGCGTCAGGCCGAACTCGACGCGCTGCGTGAGCTGATCGAGGACAACGCCCGGCAGACGCGTGACAAGGAGGCCGCGCTCGCCGCTCGCGAGAAGCACCTCGCCGCCCAAACCGAAGAACTCGCCGCCGAACGCGAACGCCTCACCCGCCAGCACGCCTCGCTGCTCGAACAACAGATCGATCTCACCGCCAAGCTCGAAGACGTCGCCACCACCGGCACCCAGCTCAGCCGCCAACGCATCCAACTCCTCGAACACACCGCCGAGCTCAACCGCCGCGCGAAAAAACTCAAGCAGCAACTGGCGGCGGCGGACACGCGGGAGCGCGAGCTGGCGGCGTTGGACGAGACGCTCCAGGCCCGCCAACACGAGGTCGAAAACCGCACCGCCGCGCTGGAGGCCCGCGCAGCCGACTTGGCGGCCCAGCAGGACAAACTCGACCAGACCCGCCGGGAACAGGACCAGGCCCGCACCGAAATCCAGGCCCGTCGCGCCGAGCTGCAGCGCAGCGAGGTCGAACTGGCCCAGGCGCGCAGCGAGCTCGACAACCGCCGGCAGGAACTCGACGCCTTGGGGCGCTCACTCGCCGAACAACGCGCCACCCTCAACCAGCGGGCCGACGACCTCGATACCCGCGATCGACAGCTCGCCGAGCAATTCGAACGTCTCGACGCCCGCCTCCAGTCCGCCGCCGAACGCGAACGCGACATCGAACAACAGGCGGCGGAAGTCGAGCGACTTCGCACGGCGACCGAAGAGCACCTCCGGCAGGCGGAGGAATCCGAGCGGCTCGCCGCCGAGGCCCGCGAGCGCGCCGAGGCCCACGAAGTCCAGCTCCGCCAAGCCGAGCTGCAGGCCG
>JALSRY010000106.1 GCA_026984555.1 Phycisphaerae bacterium | reverse complement strand
ACGGCGTCGCCGAGGAAGTTCTGGTCGATGCGGATGGACTTGAAAAACGCCTGGTGATCGAGCCGGCCGGAGGCGTAGTTGTAGCCGGCGCTGTTGCCGGCGGCGATGTTGAACGGCATGTTCAGGCAGCGGGCGATCTCGTTGATGATCTCGCGCTTGAACTCGCCGTATACGGTGGTGGGCTGCTCGGCCCGCACTTGGCCGATCTTCCAGCCGAACGGCATCGTCATCCACGTGCCGCGGTCCATCTCGACCGTGTCGAGGGGCTCCAGATCCGCCTCTTCCGGGTCCGCGGGCGCGTCGGTATAGATCACGCCGCTGGGCAGCGCCGCCTGCTCGGCCGATCCAAGCACCGCCAAGGTATACCGCCGCAGCATCGCGAACAGCGGCAACGCCGGCGTGATCTCGGGAATCCCGCGGCTCTGCCCCGGCCGCTCGGCACGGAACAGGTGGATGACCGATTCGACCGGCAGAACGTCGTACTCGACGCGTCCGGCACGCAGGGCGTTCGTGTCGCCGGGGTGATGCCGCAACACGTAGTACGCGACGGGATTGCCGAAGGCGTCAAAAACGATTCCATCAGCGACGTTTGTGGCACCGGCATCCTGCCGGTGAATCATCCACGGCGACGCGACCTGGTCGGCTTCGATCAGCCGCAGGTCGAGCTGCACCGGTGCTTGGATCCGCGGGTTGGTCGCCAGCAGCCCGAAACATTCGCCCGATTCGCACTGGGCGATGCGCATCGTCCGCAGCTTGTGCGCCAGGCCGATTGCCTTGGCCCAACGCGTGAACTCGCGCTCAATGATCCGGTTGGCCTCGGGGTCGTCAGTGAGCATCTGGAGCCGTGGCCCCGCACCGACAACGTAGTTCGCCAGCGTCAGCACGATGCCCTTGGCATACGAGTTGTTCGCGACCTCGTACCGCGCCCGGGCGCGCAACGTCCGCCGCACCTCCGGGCTCATGGCCGCGTTGGCGGACAGGTGATCGGCGTTCGCCCAGTGACGGCGATTCTCGTGCGTCGTCTGCGCGGCGTCGTACTTGCCGCGCACGACGAGCAACCGACCGCGGCCGTTGCGAGCCGGCTTGCGTCTGCCGAGCTGTCGCAGCCACTTGAGCATCAGCCAATCACGTCCGGCAGAAACGGCAGCAACAGTTGCAGAACGGCGTACAGAAACGCCCAGAACGTGCCACCACCCAGCAAAAGCAGTTGAAAAACGTCCATCACTGAACCCTCTTGCTCCAGCGTCCGGTCTCCAGACTCCGGACTCGCATCACACCGCCCCCGGCGGGGCCACCTTCGTCATCCGAACGCCCAGGCCCTTCTTGGCGGCCTCTTTGCTCGACAAGTAGCGGTCGGCCTCGATCTGGTCCTTCAGATCGTGCTGCTCGACGCTGCCCGAATCGCCCTGGGCCCGCTTGGGCCCCTGGGCGTTCTCGCGAATCGTGTCTTTCAGGTCTTCAGCCATCGAACGCTACTTCCGCTTCGCGGCAACCGGCACGGCCGACACATCGCCGGGGTTCTCGGGCAGATCGACCGACGTCTCCGCGAACGCGATGATCCCGCGAGCATTCTCGATCAGTGCCATCAGCCGCGTCTTGTCGGCGTCGAAGATGCCGCTCGCCCGATCCTTGCTCTGGCTCTGTACCAGCTCGATGTAGCCGGCCTTGAACCGTCGCACGAGGTCGCGCACCTCGGCGTTCTCGATTCCGTTGATGTCCTCGTCGGGCGGGAAGTCGGTGACCGGGTACGCCGTCGGATGCGTCTTGGGCAAATCGAGTGGGTTGTCCGGTTCACTGATCACGCCGACGTAAGCTTCGAGCCGGTCCAGGTAGTTGCTCGCTCGACCTCGATCGTGAACGTTAAACTCGGCCTGCACAGCCGATTGCGACGCGATCAGCTCGCTGGCGAACGTCACGATCCGGTCAACCACTCCGGCGATGTCAAAGTTGGCGACGGTGGTGGACATGCTGTTCTCCCGTGGTTGTGCTCGACGACGCGACCATCACGCCGCCGCATTCACTTGCGGGAGCAGGATTCGAACCTGCGTCCTCCGGCTCATGAGGCCGGCGAGCACTCCGCTGCTCCATCCCGCAGATGCTTCGAGTATGGGCGCAAAGGGCTCCCGCAGTCAAGTAATGCTAGACATGAGAGACAAAAACGTTACAGATATGTAATTCGCGCAACGAGGCGCAATACATGCAAAACTTGCAATACTAGCCTACAAGACGTTCCGACGTCATGATCCGCCGGCCGCAGTTCCGACACTCGCGCCGCCGCAGGACGCGATCACCCCTGCGGCGTGTCCACAACACAAAGAGGTGTCGGCAGCCGCAGCGAGGACACTCCAGCCCTCGCGTCTCGGTCTTTACTGGCTTGGTGTCCTTGCTCACCGCTTCGCCCTCTGGAGTTCCGAGAGTCTGACGCGTTGCCGCCGCGGAGCCGGCTTTGCATCGGTACCGAACAGGACGGCGCCCTGAATCGACGCTGCCACCGCAGCGCCGACCAAGCAGTCGAACCAGTGGTTGTCGAGGCCCGCGGCGCGGAGCTTCCATTCGTCCACGGTGCGACCGCGGCCCTCGGTCTTGACGCGGTACTCGGCCGTGAGATGCTCGGCGAACAGGCGATGCCGCTCGGGCTTGTGGCCGAAGAGCGACAGGCAGCCGGGGTCGCCCATCGGGACGGCCAGGCGGGCGTGGACGAACGACTTCCAGTAGTTCGTGTCGAACACGACGTGTCGAACGGAGCGCTTGCCCCTGATGACCGGGATGCGCCAGTTGAGCCCGACGCGATCACCGCGTTTGCGCTTGTACTCGCTGAATGGGATGCTCGACGCGCCGACGTAGCGGCCGTGGCTGGGCATCACAACGCCGGCATGTTTGCTCTGCCGGCAGAACTGGTAGACCACGTCGGACGACTGGCCCCAGTTGGCGTCGATCAGACAGCGGTCGATGCGGACCAGCGCCCCGTCGTCGCGCCGCCACTCCTTGCCGAGCGTGTGTTCGGTCAGTCGCTCGAGGCCGGCGTAGATCGCCCCTTCCAGTCCAGCCCGTGGCGATGCCCGCTGGAGCGTGCGCTTGACCTCACGCAGCGTGAAGTATGGCACCCTCTGATCCGGCTCGGTGCCGTAGTCGATCACGCAGCCGGTGAAGTCATCCTGCCACGCGGCGACGAGCCAGAACAAGCACTTGGCCTGCACGTCGATGAACATCGTCAGGTACGTCGCCCCAATCGGCACCTCGCCCCGTTTCATGCCGTTGGTCTTCCCGGCAATCTGGTCGGCGGTGAGCAAATCCTCGTCAGGCGGCTCCTCTGGCAGCGGCTCGTTCTGATACTCGGCCCAGAACGCCGCCTCGTCCTGGAGCTTGAGGTTCATCGCGTGCTGGATGGCCGAAAGTTCGTCGGGGTTGTATCGCTCCGACCAGGCGACCTTAGCCCCCTCGTCCATCTCGGCCCGATGCTGGCGGTAGAACTCTGTCGCGACCGCGGTGCCAGTCCCATTACGCAGCCCTTCGTTTCGGATCTTGGCGTACTTGGCCCACAGAGCTTCGTTCGTCGGGAACGAGTAGACCATCTTGGTGCGTTCACCTTGCCATTGCGGGTGTTTGTCGCGGTCGAGGATACGGTCCGCCATGTCGTCGGGGCGAACAACCGTGACGGTCATCAGACCCGCGATCTTGCGCCCCGGGCCGGCCAAGCCCAGGATCGCGCCGGCCAGGATGCGCTCGCGTGTGGCGCACTGCGACGGCGACCTTGCCGACTCGTCGGTCTGCGGGTCGTCGATCAGCACCAGCGACGGGCGAACCGAGCGCCCGTCGGGCCGCTTGTACTTCATGCCGCGGATGCGCCCCGTAATGCCCGCCACGCGGATGACCCCGCCGCTGGCCTTCGAGCCGGGGATGGTGGGCAGCACAATCTCGCGCGCCGTCCAGCCGATGTGGGTCTGTCTGTCTTGGTAGAGCTGTCCGCCAGCCCGCTGGTGGATGCCCTCCAGGCAGCGGATGGGGTAGACGACCTCCGGAAAGTCCTCCAACAAGGCGTCATTGTTCTCCAGTTCGGCCTTGATCGAGTCGAGCATGTTGGCGGCGTGCTCCTCGTCGCTGCCGATCAGCGCGACGAACTCGCGGTGTCCATACAGCAGGGCCCACAGGCACGCCGTCTCGCACAGGCTGGTCTTGCCGCTACCGCGCGGCATCGCCATCGCGAACAGCCCGCCTTCGAGCACCGCCTGCTCGATCTTGGCGATGACCTTCAAATGGTCCGGCGACCAGGCCAGGTGAAACGTCTGCGGGAAGTACTGCTCGCAAAAGAAGCGGAAGTCACGCTCGGCCTTCGCCTTCCGCTCGGGATTCACGACCGCCGGCAGCTCGCCGATGTCACGGCCCGACTGCGACAGCTCACGTTGCCGGCGACCCACGCGATCGCGGTGGCGTTCGTACAGATCGGTCCTCGAGGCTGCCTGTCGATCCGCGACTCGCTGTCGTTCGAGCACCAGCCATGCGACGTAGCGGAGCAGATCGACCGTCTTGCCGTCGCCGATGCGCAGGCCGGCCCGGGCGCGATGCACGCGCAGCACACGATCGTTTATTACTTCGCCCAGCGGC
>JALSRY010000105.1 GCA_026984555.1 Phycisphaerae bacterium | reverse complement strand
CATGGTTGAATCATCAATGCCGTTGTTGCCACATAATAGAGCATGTAGCGTGCCAAAGTGGTTGATGTTCCATAACATGCTTATGGCGTTGATGTTATGGATATAGTGGCATACTGGCTGGGCGACCGTGAGCGAAATATCGTGTCGCAGGACTCATTATATCGCGTTGACGCGAAATATCGTGTATATTGCATACATGGATGTAGCGGCCCTTGACCAGATTCTCGAGGCCCTCGAACGGGTCGTCGAGGCTGACCTGATGGTCATTCTCGCAGTCGAGGACGCGAACACGTTGCGGGCGTGCGCCGCTCGCGGCCGTTTGGCGACGCCAGCGATTGACGGCTTGCTCGTGCGGCTGGATGAGCGGCCGGCGCTGGCGCGTGTTGTGCGCGGCTCGAGTGCGCGGATCATCCACGACGACGAAACGCACGACGTGCACGAGCCGGACACGTATGCGGACGTGTTGAGCCTGCCCGATTCGCACACGTGCTTGGCGGCGCCGCTGCGGGTCGAGGGGCAGCTCGTGGGCGTGCTGACGCTCGACGCGATGGCATGCCATGCGTTCAGTGAGCAGCAATTGCGGGCGATTGGCGGCTTTGCGGAGCTGGCTGCGCGCGTGCTGTACGAGCAGCAGCGTGCGGAGCGGATCGCGCGTGAGCTCGACGCGGTCGTGAGCGTGGTGGGCGAGCTTCGGGAGACCGGGGCGGCGGGCGCGGTCTTGGTGGGTCGTTCGTCGGCGTGGCGCGCGGTGGTGGAGCGGGCTCGGCTCGTGGCGCCGACGCCGGCCGCGGTGCTGATCACGGGTGAGACGGGAACGGGCAAGGAGCAGATCGCGCGGGCGATTCACCAGTGGTCGCCGCGGGTCGGCGGGCCGTTTGTCGCGCTGAACTGTTCGGCGCTGGTTCCCGAGCTTGCGTTGAGCGAGATGTTCGGGCACGAAAAAGGCGCGTTCACGGGGGCGGATCGGCGGCGGCTGGGGCGCTTCGAGCTCGCCGCTGGTGGTACGCTCTTTCTGGACGAGGTGGCGGATTTGCCGCCCGTGGCGCAGGCCCAATTGCTGCGGGTGGTGCAGGAACGGACGTTTGAGCGGGTAGGTGGGGCGGGGGCGGTGTTGCGCTCCGACGTGCGGCTTCTCGCGGCTACGCACAAGCATCTGCCGGCGGAAATCGCCGCCGGTCGGTTTCGCGCGGACCTCTATTATCGTCTGAACACGTTTCCGATCGAGGTTCCGCCGCTGCGCGAACGAGTGGGCGACGTGGCGTTGCTGGTGGCGCATTTTGTCGGGCGGCTGCGCGAGGAGCTCGACATGCCGCGGCTACGGGTGTCTGGAGGGGCGGTGCGTGTGCTGGAGCGCCAGCCGTGGCCGGGGAATGTGCGGGAGTTGCGTAACGCGCTGGAACGGGCGGCCATCCTGGCGGGAGGGCGCACGATCAAGCCGGAACATCTCGATATCGGGGTGGTTGGGGGAGCGTGTATGCCGGCGGGCAGAGCTGGTGGCGATTTGCCTTTGCCGGCGGGTTTGCGGCGGCTCGACGCGGCGGTAGCGCGGGAGATTCTGTTGGCGTTGCAAGAGGCGGGAGGGCGGATCGCGGGTGCGGGGGGAGCTGCCGAGCTGCTGGGCGTGAAACCCACGACGCTTCACAGCATGATGAAGCGGCTGGGGATTCGGCGGGCACGCCGGTGATACGCTAGTTGAGGGCAGGCATAGGCGCGAGGCGGCGCGGGTGGCGGGCATGGGCGGGTTTGGGAACCTTGCCCCTGTGGGAGGGTAGCGCGATAATCGTGTGTACCGGGTCGGAGTTCGCGAGATCACCTCGGGATGATGCGTCGGCGTCTTCGTCCGGCGCGGGGTGACGAACGTTCGGGCAATCGTTTTCCGGGACACCAACCCGCTGCGTTTCGGGCGCGCGTCGATTTTCCGCGGGATCAAGGAGCAGGAATCATGTTGCATCGTCATACACTGGGGAGCATACCCGCGAAGCCGCACACGGTTTTTCGTGACGCCGAGGGTCGGTTGTTGATGGAGCAGATGGTTACGCGAGAGGGTTTCGACGGGCCGTTCACGATCCTCTACTACCGCGTTCCGCCGACGGACGAGTTCGAGGTGCAACGACTGGAGCTACCGGGGTTTTGCCCGTTCGAGCTTGTGGAGGATCAGCCGTTGTGCCGCCGGCACATTCGCCCCCAGGATCTTCCTCCCGGTGGCGATTTTCTGACAGGTCGGCGCACGCTGCTGGTCAACGACAACCTGCGGCTGTCCGCCTGCAAGCCGACCGAGCCGGCCGGGCGTTTTTTTTCCAACGGCGACGGCGACGAGCTGTGGTTCGTGACACATGGGAGCGGGCACATCGAGAGCGTGTACGGCGTGCTGCCGTTTCGCGAGCACGACTATGTGCTGATTCCCAAATCGACGCCGTACCGACTGCATCTCGACGGTCATCGGGGGACGCTGTTGGTGTTCGAGGGGCGGCCGCGGCTGGGGATTCCGAGTGCCTACCGCAACGCGTGGGGTCAGCTCACGGATTATGCTCCGTACACGCACCGCGATTTTCGGGTGCCGGCCGAGCTCTTGCGCTATGAGCCTGCGCGGCACGGAGCGGCGCCGTTCGAGATCGTAGCGAAGGTTGGGGATCGGCTGACGGTACACCGTTACAAGCACTTTCCGCTGGATGTGGTGGGCTGGGACGGGGCGCTGTACCCGGTGGCGCTGAACATTCACGACTTTCAGCCCAAGACGGGGCTGGTTCATTTGCCGCCGACGATCCACACCACGTTTGCCGGGGACGGTTTCGTGGTGTGCTCGTTCGTGCCGCGCATGACCGATTTTCACGAGCAGGCGATCCCCTGCCCCTACGGTCACGCAAGCGTCGATATGGACGAGGTCATGTATTACGTCAACGGCAACTTCACCTCGCGCCGGGGGATCGAGAACGAGTCGATCAGTCTGCACCCCTACGGCGTTCCACACGGTCCGCATCCGGGCGCGTACGAAAAGTCGATCGGCACGCGGCGTAGCGACGAGCTGGCCGTCATGTGTGATGCCTACTCGCGGTTTCGACTGACCACGGTGGCTGCGTCGTTGGAGGATGCCGCGTATCACCGCACGTGGGTTGGTCAAGATGGCGCGTCGCAGTGGACATAGCGGCGCGAACACGGGGGGTGTCAGATGCGGCTGATGTGGTCGGGGTGTTGGCGCACGTGGGCTTCGATACCGTCGGCATAACACTGCATGAGGTCGGCGAGCCGTTCGGGGTTGTCGGCCGATGCGGGGGTGTCGTCCTGCCCGGGGACGTACAGGGGCGGGTTGACGATCAGGCGGAAGTAGAAGTTCGGGCGTGACACGACGAACGCCTGGGCCACGGTGGCCTGGCAGCGGAGGGCGATCTGGAGCGTGCCGGTGAGGAATTCGCGTGTTTCGCCGAAGACCCGCACGGGACAAGTCTTGAGGTTCATGCCGCGCACGCGGCCGACATCGAGCGCGCTGCCCACGACGAGGTTTTCACGGAAGCAGCGGTAGATCTCGCGCGGGAAGCTGTCAGCGTACAACATGCGGATCGAGCGGAATTCGGGGAAGGTTTCGGCGTATTTCTGTTGGATATAGACGCGGCTGGCACCCTCGTTGCGGTCGCGGACACCGGCACACTTGTAGCCGAGCAAGGCCATGAGCAGGCCGGCCACATGGTGGGAACCGTTGTGGCTGAGCATGACGTAGATGCCGTTGCCGCGTGCCAGGGCCGCGTCGAGATGTTCGCGGCCGTGAAAACGGATTCGCCGCATGATCTTTTCTTTGGGCAGCCGGTCGAAGATGACGTAGAAGATCTTGTCGCAGCGGGTGCGGCGGAAGTACTCGCGCACGACGGCGCTTTCGCGCTTGCGGGTGATTCCCTCGGGAAAGACCTTGCGTAACTGCCGGCGATAGCGTCCGCGGCGTTTGAAGTTGATGATGTATTCGAGTGTGCCGAAGAATCGTCCCAGGAGGTAGAGGCCGCGCAGGCTGAAAAGGCGCGACCAGAGCATCAGGAACCAGCGCACGATGCCGAACTTGGCGCGGGTGTATGCGCCGAGTCGGCGGGTTGGCTGAGCCGGGGCGGCCGGCGTGCCGTCCCCCGACCGGGAAGTGTCCGTCAAAACCTGGCTCACGCGTGTCATCTTCCGGGATTCAGCCTCGCCATGCCCTGATCCGCAAGGCGGCATTGTCCTCTACGCGGGCCAGACACGCAACCACTCGTGGAGTTGGCGGCCGAGCGGTCGGGAGCCGGAGGGTCTGCGAGCCGGCAGGGTACGGTGTCGAAACGGGGCGGGCGATTCTATGCCGGAGGTGGGCAGGTGCGTTGCGTTCCGCCCGTTCGGGGCGTGTGGCGCGCTGGCGGGCGGGCTTTGTTTCCCCGTGTGGGGTGTCAGTACGGCGTGTGTGGCGCGGAAACGGAAGGCAGCGGCGTTTGTGCCGCGGGTGGGGGTGTTGGTGCGATGTGGCAGGGGCGTCGTGGGGGCATCGCATGGTGCTGGAGATGAATCGTTCGGGAGGGGATGCAAATGAGAGATATCGGTCATGTCCTATGTCGCTGGGCATTGTTTCGTAACACGCATAGCGTTATGCGGTTA
>JALSRY010000104.1 GCA_026984555.1 Phycisphaerae bacterium | reverse complement strand
TGCTTTGCTGCGCAAGGCGGGGCTGCCGCCGATCCCGGGCGTGTACGAGTTGCCCCCCGACCCGACCACGCCGCCGCAAATGGTCGGCAACAAGCTGCCGGGCATCATCATCGGGCGCGACATCTTCGCACGGCGTGAGTCCGACGGGAAGTACGCACGCCCGGAAAATCTGCCCCGCGGCTGCAAGTTCACGCTGACGCTCTGGGCGACGTCCGTGGCCGGCGATGTGGACCCGATCCCGATCAAGCAGCGGTTCCGTTATGCGGATGACTCGCGCACGGGGATTTACGAGATCGACTCGCAGCACGTCTACTGCGATTTCACGCTGCTTCAGAAACTGCTCCAGATGAACCAGGCCGAACGGATCGATCCCGACAGCGGCGAGGTGATCGGGACCGTGCCGGCCCGCTGTTCGCAGATTCAAATCCGCGTCAAGCCGGGGATCCCTCCGGACCAGCTCCACGACTTGTGCCGGCGGCTCGAAGACGCGTATCACGCGTTCGCCCGCGACGAACGCTACGGGCTCGACGGGTTCGAAACCCAGCTCATCGAACACATCGACGTGCTCACCTGGCAGGAGTCGCAAGCCCAGCTCATCGCCACCGTCGAGAAAGAAAACATCCTGCTGACCATCCTGTTCGGCATTATCTCGCTCGTCGCCGTCACGCTCGTGTTGTGTATCCTGTACATGATCGTGCTGCAAAAAACGCGCGATATCGGAATCGTCAAGAGTATCGGCGGGTCGTCCGGGGGGGTCGCGACGATCTTCGTGTTTTACGGCGCCGCCGTGGGAGTCACCGGCAGCATACTCGGGACCGTGTTGGGCGTGCTGTTCGTCCATTACATCAACGAGATTCAGGATTTCCTGATCTCGATCAACCCGGCGTGGCGCGTGTGGGACATGACGGTGTACTCGTTCGACAAGATCCCCAACCAGGTCAACCCCTCCGAAGCCTGGTGGATCGTCGTCATCGCGATCGTGGCGTCGATGGCCGGATCCGTCGTGGCGGCGTGGCGGGCCGGCTCGATGCAGCCGGTCGATGCGGTGCGCTATGAGTGAGACGCGCCGAGCCAGGTCGGGGGACAGGAAACGTGCCCGCCCCGCGAGCGGCCGGCGCTGCGGGGGAAGAAAACCGCGCGTTGGCGGTGTCCGGGCGATCGCGCTGGCTGGTGACGCCCGCGCGGCGGGTGTCCGGCGTCGGGAGAGCCCGATTCGATGCGTGTGATGGCAACGCCTGCGACGCAAACTGGTGGCGAGTCGGCTGGGACGCCGCTGCTGCGCGCCGCGGACATCGACAAATGGTATCTCATGGGGCGCGAGAAGCTCGTCGTGCTGCGTGGGTGCGCGTTATCCGTCGCCTCCGGCGAGTTCGTCGCGATCATGGGCAAGTCCGGCAGCGGCAAGAGCACCCTGCTGCACATCCTCGGGGCGCTCGACGTGCCACAACGCGGGCAGGTCTTCTTCCACGACATGCCGGTTTTCGCCCCGGTCGAACGCCGGCGGCTGCGCACCGGCATCACCGACGTGCTCTCAGCCGCCGAGCGACGCCGCAATCGCCTGCGCCGCCGGGCGTTCGGCTTCGTCTTCCAGTTCTACCACCTGCTACCCGACCTGAACGTGCTGGAGAACGTGCTGCTGACGCGCATGATCGGGTGTTCGATTCTCCACTGGCCCGCGGCCCGCGCCGCCGCCCGCGCCGATGCCTTGCGCATCCTGGAGCGGGTCGGCCTGGCCGACCGGCTGCGCCACAAGCCCAACGAGCTTTCCGGCGGTGAGCGGCAACGCGTCGCGATCGCCCGCGCACTGGTTCACCAGCCGGAGGTGCTTCTGGCCGACGAGCCGACCGGCAACCTCGACGCCCAGGCCGGCGGCAACATCATGACCATCCTCAAGAGCTTGCACGAGGAGGGGCAGACCATCGTGATGGTCACCCACGATCCCAGCGTCGCCACCCACGCCGACCGCACCCTGCTGCTCGAACACGGCAAGCTCCGCGCGGTCCAGCCGGGGGACAGCACGCCGGCGTGACGGCGCCCGCGATTCTTGCGTTTGCTCCCTGTCCGGCTGGCAGTTTCCCGTTTCCCCCTTGGTTGAACCTGGGGGCTGCGCTAAGATGTCGGCCCGACCAGGACGGGTTACATGCTTCGACTGTTCGATTTCCTTCGCAGCCGGGATTTGCCGCGGATGGTGCGCCCGAACTTCGCGCGCGAGCGGCTCAACTACCTGGTCTGGTCGCTCTTGGTCGGCACGATCGAGGGCAATATCGCCGGCATCGTCGCCAAGAAGACCTTTGGCGCCTCGAACACGCTGGCGACGATCATCTGGGCCGCGCCCATCTTCATGATGGTGCTGAATCTCTTCTGGGGCGTGGTGATCCGGGGACGTCGCCGCTTGCGCGTGATGGTCGTGTTGTCGGTCGCGGTGGCGGCGCTGACGCTCTCGGTGGCGTTCACGTCGCCGAATTGGCGCCCGTGGGGCGGCTGGCTGTTCGCGTTCCAGATCGCGGCGACGCACTTCTTCGTCAGCGGGTTGGTCACGCTGCGTTCGTCGATGTGGAAGGTGAATTACCCGCAATCGCAGCGCGCCCGGATCATCGGACGCTTGCAGCAGATTCGCTTCCTGTTTGTGCCGCTTTCGGGGGCGCTGGCCGCGCGCATCTTCGATATCAACCCCGCGTATTACCGTTACGTGTACCCGGTTGCCGCTCTTCTCGGGCTGGCTTCGCTCGTGCCGCTGCGCCGGTTTCGCGTGCGGGGTGAGACGCTCGAACGACGGCTGCTTCGGCGGAAAATCGCGGACCACGCGGGCCAGCGGCGGGGACTCGTCGCCGGGCTGCGTGAGGTCGCGGGCATCCTCGTCCAGGATCGTGCGTTCCGCTGGTACATGAGTGCGCAGTTTCTGCTCGGCAGCGCCAATTTCTTCACCGACCCCGTCTTGCTGACGATCATCGCCGGCCAGCTCGGGTTCGACTATCTCCCGTCGAGCCTGCTCATGGTCATCATCCCGAGCCTTTGTTCGTGGGTGGCCATCCGCTACTGGGCTCCCTACTTCGACCGCGTGGGAGTCTTGCGGTTTCGGGTGGTCAACTGCGCCGTGTGGCTCGCGGCCTACGCGTGCGTCACCGTCGCCATGCTGCTGATCGGTTACGGCTGGCGTTCCCATCTCTGGCTGCCCGTGTCGATCCTGGTGATCGGACGGGCGCTCAAAGGGGTGGGGCACGGCGGGGGGGGCATCGCCTGGACCATCGGACACCTTCATTTCGCAAAATCCCATCAAATCGACCTCTACATGAGCATACACGTTGCACTGACCGGGCTCCGCGCCCTGCTCATGCCCATGCTCGGACTCGTGGCGAACAGGTATCTCGGCAATGCGTCGTTCGGGATCGCGATCGCGCTGTCGGTCGCGTCGCTGCTGCTGTTTCGCAAACTCGCCCGGGACGAAGCCCGCGGCGCCCGCGCCGCCGCCGAGCTTTCCGCCGGCGAGGTCGGGCCGCCGATTGCCGGCCCCAACGTGTCCTGACGCTCCGGTTGTGTGGCGCCGCCGGGCCGCCGCCGGGCGTGCGACGCCTGCACCGTGCGTCTTCAGGCCGGGCACGCTCGCACGCCACTTGCCGGTTCGATGCGCTGGACAACGGGGCGGATCGCGGGGACGATGATCGGCCCTATGCAATCGACATTCATCGAACACACGTTACCCAACGGTTTGCGCGTCGTATGCGAGGTTATGCCGCGCGTACGCTCGGCCGCCGCCGGGTTCTTCGTCCGCACCGGGTCGCGTCATGAGCGTCCGCACGAGCACGGCGTGAGTCACTTCCTGGAACACATGTGTTTCAAGGGCACGCCGCGGCGGAGTTGGCACGACATCAATGTGCGTTTCGACGAGCTGGGCAGCATCTACAACGCCTACACGAGCAAGGAACGCACGGTCTATTACGGCTGGGTGCCGGCTGCTCGCATCGAGCCGCAGATCGAGCTGCTCGCCGACATGATGCGGCCTTCGCTTCCGCCGGATGATTTCGAAACCGAGCGCAACGTGATCCTCGAAGAGATCGCGATGAGCGGCGACAGTTTCGAGCATTTCGTGTGGAACGCGCTGCACGAGGTCTGTTTCGGCGACCACCCGTTGGCGCACGAAGTTCTCGGCGAACAGGAAACGATCGCAAAACTCCCCCGCGAGGTGATGGTGGAATACCATCGCCGCCGTTATACGCCCGATAACATGGTGCTGGTCGTGGCCGGCGGAATCGATCCGGACGAGGTGTTCGCCGCCGCCGGCCGGTACTGCGGCCACTGGAACCGCGACACGGTGGCGGAGGGCGCGGTGTGCGATCCGCCGCCGCCGCCGACCGGGCAGCACGTGCGAACGTCGGATCGATTCGCTCAGCAATCGCTCGTGCTGGCGTATCCGGCTGTCCCGGAAGGGCACCGTCTCACGGAGACGATCGAGGTTTTCCAGGCTGCGTTCGGCGGGCGCAATTCGCGGTGCTTTTGGAACATCGTCCAGAAAGGGATTTGTGCGGCGGCGGGGGCGTTGTGGTTGGCGTACCGGGATACAGGGCTGATGGTGCTCTACGCCGACGGGGAGCCCGACCGGTGCGAGGCGATGCTC
>JALSRY010000103.1 GCA_026984555.1 Phycisphaerae bacterium | reverse complement strand
ACGGTCCCGTTCGGCGTAAACAACAGGGACTTGTTGTCCAGATCGTTGTCGCCGCCGAACTCCTCGGTGAAGAAGTCGGGAATGTCCGGCGTCGTGAACGTGTAGCACGCGCCGCCGTTGTCGTCGGTGGTCGCATTCCCGGCGCGGTCCTGGGCCTCGACGGTGAAATAGTACGTCGTGTTATCCGTCAGGTTCGTCAGGGTGATGACGGGGGAATCGGCGTATGCCCCGCTCGAAGCGGTTTCCGTGAGGGCATCGCAAGCGAGGCCGTAGTGAACAATGCCGCGCACAGGCTCGTCGGAGTCGAACGAGACGTCGGCACTTCGGGGGGCGAGGTTGGCGGTCTGGACGTTGGCGATCGAGGGGGGCGTGCAGTCGATGGTCGCCGTGTCCGTGACGGTGACGTTGGTGCCGCCCATGCCGTCGTCAGCGTCGATGTAGGTGGCGGTAAGGGTATCGCCGTCGGCGACGAGCAGTGCGCCGGCGCCGCCGGTGGTGCTGAGGGTGATTTGGCCGGCGAAGACCCCGGTGCCGGGGTCGGTTTCGGTGAGGGTGAGCGTCTGGCCGGTGGGCTGGCTGTCGGAGCTGACGGTGATATCGACGGTTTCGGGGGTGTTAGGGTCGGTGTTGAGATCGCAATCGACGACGCGTACCTCGGCGACGTCCTCGCAGCGGAAGTGGGATCGGTTCAGGGCGACGACTCCCGCGGAGGAGCAGGGCGTCACGCCGCTGACGACGAGGGCGAAATCGGCATCCATTTCGGGGGTTTCGACGTGGCCATCCTCGTTGATTTCGCCGGCGATGACTTCGACGAGCCACAATCCGGATTGGGGGTTTTGGACGAAGACGTTTTCGACGGTATCGACGGTGTTGGGGTTTCCGCCGGGGGTGGACCAGTTACCCTCGAGCAGGCCGTGGTTGCCCCAGTAGATATCGCCGGAAGGCGAGGTGACTTTGAGCGTCAGGTCGTTGATACGGTCGATATTGGAGGCGGTGTCGCCGGGCGGGTCGGCGTAGACCAGTGTGGCGCGGAACGCGGGCTCGCCGCTGATGACGGCGAGGGGGAATACCGCGGATTCGAGGTTGTGCAAGATGCGGTCCTCGTTGATGACGAAGATGCGGTCGCGCAGGTCGTACATATTCTGCACGCTCGGCCAACCCCAGCCCTGGTGGGTGCGTGTGAGGTCAGCGGTCGCGCCGGTGAAGGGATATTGGTTGGCGGTATTGATGAGCATCGCCTTGGCCGTGGTCATGTGGGCGCGGTTGTCGAAGACCGTGGCGTTGGGGTCGACGGGGTTGCCGAAGACTCCCTCGGACCACATTTCAAAAAACAGGCCCACGTGGCCGGCGATGATGGGCGTCGCGCCGCTCGTGCCGCCGAAGCTCGTGGTGTAGGCCGTGTCGGAGCCCGTGGTGGTGGTGAGGATCGCATCGTAGTAGGCGCAGAGATCGGGTTTGATGCGGCCATCTTCCGCGGGGCCGGTGCTGCCGCCGCTGCACCAGCAGTCGTCATCGGGGCTGAGGGTGTCGTAGTGGTGAACGCCCCCGCCGGAGATGATGTTCTTGGCCCAGGCCTCGGGGCGTGACTCCTGGTTACCGGCGTTGGATTGCGACTGGCAATGGACGATGTCGAGGTCGAACAGGATCGCGTCCATGTCCGCCGAAATGTTCGTGTAGTGCGTGGTACGCGTGCTGCCGACGCTGGAGGTCTGGAAGACGGCGTAGTAGGGTGCCTGGACGAGTTCGGCGGTGTGGGCGTAGCGCGACGGGTCGCCGAGGATGCCGGAGTAGTTGGCGACGATGCCTTGTCCCGCGGGGAGCATTCCGCGGGCCTGGGGGTTGCCGGTACCGTCGCCGAACACGATACCGGAGGTCGAGGCGCCGTGCGAATCCACGCCGGCGCTGCCGTGGATGATGAGTGGTCGGGACTGGAAATCGACGTGGCTGAGGTTGAAGCCGGCGTCGAAGACTTCGCCGCGGACACCCTGCCCCGCGAAACCGGCTACCGTCTCGATGTGGTTGGCGCCGCCATACTCGCGGGCGTTGTTCATATCTTTTTCGTATGGCCCCCAGCGATCGACGAAGAGCACCTCGTCCCAGCGAACGAGATCGAGGAGTTCATCGGGCGTGAGCGTGGCCTGCACGAGATACTTGCCGGCGTTGGCGATGTTGACGACTGCGCCCATTTCGCGGATTCGCTCGGCGACGGCGGCTTTCTGGCGCAGCCCCGGCTCGAAAACCATGATGTTGTAGCGCTGGATCGGGAACAGCTCATCAGCGCGATCGAGGTTCTCCCGGAGGAAGTCCTCCAGCCGATACGCCGGGTGGTAGGGGCCGACCCAACGCACAAAGGGAAGCTGGGCGACCGCGGTACGGGCCGCGTCGTTCATCTCGACGATGTACGCGTGGTTGGCGAGAAACTTGCGGACGATGGCGCCGCGGGCGGCGAGTTGGGCCCGAAACTCACGCAGCGGCTGCGTGACGAACTGCACGATGTAGAGGTGGCAATCGGCACCGGCTTCGAGCCCCGCCACGGGATTCGGCTCGCCGAGCAGTGGATCGAAGCTGCCGGCGCGAAGCTTGAGTGCATACGACGTCGGTCGGACGGCCGCGATTGTGCGTCCGTCGCGGCTGATGGCGTAGAATGGCGTGTTGCCTTCGGGAGCGGTTTCGTCCCAGAGGATGAGCACGGTCGTGGAATCAGGTACGCTCACCTGGCGAAGATTTCGTACCTCCGCGGACGTTGTGTGGAACGCCGGGCCGTCGCCGAACGCGAGCGCGGTGTTTTCGCCGAGGGTGACCAAGCGGGCTGTTGGGACCGGGTCGGTCGGCTGCGCATGGGCTGCGGTGGTGTACAGGCTCAGGGCGGCCACCACGAGACACACGCCAAGGGACCGGTAGAGGGGGTGTGAACAAACGGCACGGAACATGGGTTGCTCTCCAGAATCGTGGGCGCGGCCGCGAGTATCGGCCGGGCGCGGTTTCTCTCCTGCTCCCTTTGGCGACCGGCAAGACGATGCGAGGTCGAATCGGGGCGCTTGCGACGGATGCGGCGACCATCGGGGGACGTGGTCGCGGTGGCCCGTGTGATCCGAGCCACCTGGGGCGAAAGCCCCCGCAAGTGTCAGGCTAGCGGGGTGAGAAGCGGGAATCAACGGTTTTTCGGGCGCTGGGGGCGTTGCGCGCGTTTCGGGTGGAGCTGGGGGCGTGCTTGCCAGACGAGGCGGCGGTAATACAATGTATTAAACCTGCCGGGGAGGAAGGTCTGCAAGATGAGACGTTCGAGGACAAAACCACGCATCGTGACGTTCAAGGCGGATGCCTCGTTGCTGGCAGCGCTGGAGGGGATCGAGAACCGTTCCGAGTTCATTCGTTCCGCGGTTCTCGCGGCATTGGAGAACATTTGCCCGTTGTGTCGCGGGCGGGGCATCCTGACGCCCAACCAGAAGCGGCACTGGGTTTCGTTCGCAACCGACCACAACATCGAGGAGTGCAACCGGTGTCACGAAGTTCGCCTGGTATGTCGGCATGCGGCGGCCGACGCGGAGCCGCACGCCTCATGATCCCGGTGCGGAGCGTGTCGGGTGGTGGGGGTTTGTGGGGGCGCGGCGGTTGGCTGGCGGCGACGGTCGTGGTCGCGGTGCTGAGTGTGGGCGGGTGTCGGCGGCCGGCCACGCGGTCGGAAAGCGCCACCGGAGGGGCCAACACGCGGTCTAGGCTGCATGTGTTCGTCAGCATTCTTCCCCAGGCGTATTTCGTGGAACGCGTAGGCGGGGATCGGGTGGTGACGGACGTGCTCGTCGGGCCGGGGCAGTCGCCGGCGACGTATTGCCCGAGTCCGCGCCAGATGGCGGCGTTGGAGCGTGCCGACGTCTACTTCACGATCGGCGTCCCGTTTGAACAAACCCTGATGCGGAAGATTCGCGCCAGTCTGCCCGAACTGCGTGTCGTGGACAGTCGCCGCGGGGTAACACTGCGCTGGATGGCCCCCGCCGACCATCACGACCATGCGGAGCCCGGAGCTGGTACGTCTGCCCACGGCGACGAGCAGGCGTCTGGCGGCGGCGCGTCGTCGGGTCCGGCGGGCACGCCCGATCCCCATGTGTGGCTCGATCCACAACGGGTCAAGATCATCGCGCAGAACATGTGCGAGGCGTTGTGTTCGCTGGACCCGGCGGGGGCCACGACGTATCGCCGAAACCTGGCCGCGTTCCAGGGGGATCTGGATTTGCTCACGGCTCGTATCCGGGCGTTGCTGGCGCCGTTTCGCGGGCGGGCGTTTTACGTGTTTCACCCGGCATATGGCTATTTCGCTGATGCGTTCGGGCTGCGGCAGGTCGCGGTGGAAGTGGAAGGCAAGCGTCCGAGTCCGCGGCGGCTCGAGCGGCTGATCGAACAGGCTCGCGCCGATCGCGTGCGGGTGGTCGTGGTGCAGCCGCAGTTCGCCACCGGAACGGCGGAGGTGATCGCGCGGGAGATTGGCGGGGAGGTTGTTCCGATCGACCCATTGGCGCGTGATTACGTGAAGAATCTCGACGCGATGGCGGCCAAGATCGCGCAGGCGCTGGGAGAACGCGAGCCGTGAGCACGACGCCGATCGTGGTGATGGAGGGCGTGAGCTTCGCCTATGACGGCGA
>JALSRY010000102.1 GCA_026984555.1 Phycisphaerae bacterium | reverse complement strand
CGGCCGGCGAACTCCAGCGCATCCCGCAAACGCTGGGCCTTCTCGGGCTCGCTCCGGCTGAGCATACGGGTCAGCTTGACCATGCGGCTTTCGAGCTCGCGCACCCGCTCGCGGATCAGCCGTTGGCGCTCGAGCAGCGGCGCCTGCGCCGGGCGCGACGCGGGTGTAGAATCTTGTGCCGCCGCGGCCGCGATCACCACCGCCCAAACCAGCACTCCGCCCGCTCCGCGCACGCCGCCACGGGCCGCCCCCCGAGCCCGCGGACCATCCGGGGACGACGGCGGACCACTGCCGGCAGTATGCAAGAACAAACGCATCCAACCCTCGCCACCACGCGAACGCGGTTCACGGTACGCCACGAGCCCAGAACGGGCCTGCACACGCCGGGCGCTTCCTGGAATCCGGCGATCCTCGTCACTTGCGTCGTGCCCGGCGTGCAGCGTCCGACGCACTGCTTATTCTATCGCCCGCCTGGCGGCGCGGGCTGCGAATCGGGCACCGCACCGGGACCGAGAATGTCTTCCAGTTCCCGGCGAAGCTGCTCGACAGTTTGCGTGTGGACGGCTTTCTGCGTTTCGATGATCTCTTCAAGCATCGCCACGGCTTGGCGATAACCCTCCCACTTGCGCATGTTTGCCAGCACTGCGCGCATCCGCCGCACGATTTCCGCCTGCTGCGTGGCGATCAGCGTTGTGGAAGCGGGTTCGACCCGTTCCGCGATCGTGGCGATGGTCTCGCTGGCCGCGGGCATGACCCGCCGGCCCAGTTCACGCAAGGGGTTGATGATTTGCCGGCTGAGGCGGCGTTCTTCGCCGGCGCGGACAACATCGTTGATGCGCATTTGCGCCAGGATTTGCGCAAATCCACGCCGGACGGTGAGTACATTGCGCGCGTGGCCGGCCTGGCGCCGGGCGAGCCCCACCAGGCGCTGACCGAATCGCTCGGAGGGAGGCAGACCCGGTCGAGCACCGGCGAGCGCCCGCTGGAGTGCGTCGGACAGGCCGCGTTGCGCGCTGAGCAGCCGCTCGAAGTCTCGCCGCAGCTCGCGTTCCCGAGCCGCGAGGGCATCCAGCAAGTCCGCCGCCGAGACGACCCGCAACGTCACGACGCGCGACCGCGCGACGTTCGGCCCGTGCGGATCGGTATCCGCCGCCTCGGCCCACACGCGCAACCGATCGCCCGGCCGCACACCGAACCGCGCGACAGCCAGCGACAACGCGCGCTTCACCATGCGCCGGCCCGCTGGCGACGGGATGCCATCCACTTCACGCGGGGGCGCATCCGCGCGTTGCACCATCACGCGCACCCGCGAGAGGCCGTAAGTGTCCTCGACCCGCAGGGTGCCGGGCAGCGTGGCCGCCGGCGTGATCCGCTCGCCGACGTCGGGCAGGTCGAGCGACACCTGCGGCGGGCGGTCGGGCAACACCCGCAGTGTGTAGCGAACCGGGTGGATGTTTTTCCAACCGTCGCGGTCGGCCAGTTCGAAGTGGTACGACCCGGACGCCGGATCGGCCCACTCCACGCGGACATGACGAGGATCGACCAGCGTGCAAGGAACCGGCGTACCCGCATCGCTGGTGAAGTGAGCTGCGACGACCGGCCCGCTGAGCTGCGCGTCGATGGCGAGTTGCGCGCCGCGCGGCACTTCGAGCACGGTCTGCTGTTCGAGGGTCAGTGGCGTCAATCCCGTGTACGCCGGAGGAATGACGCGTACGCTCGTGCGTGTCACGCTGGGCCGATCGACCGCGACGACGGTATAGACGCGGGTGCGCTCGTCGCCGCCGCGGATCCGAAAGTGGACGTTTTCGGTCAATCGACCGAGCGCGATCTGCCAGCGCGCGGCGCCGATACGCACCATGGACTCGTCGCCGCGCCGGCCCGTGTCGGTCCACCACGAGAGCGTCGCCGTCTTGGGTACCCGTCCGCGGTTGACCGCGACGACCTCGAACGTGTCGCCGCGCGGCAGGCGGCGCAGCCCACCCGCGTCAAAGCCTTGCGGGATGATCCGCGTCTGCCGCGGCCAGTCGAGGTTGCGCAACAACCAGTTGCGGGCAAACCACGTCCGGGTCACGCTGGGAACGACGACAAAGGCGGCCAGGGTCGCCACGGCCAAGGCGGCCAACTCGATCGTGCGGCGTCGAGCGCGGCGATGGTCGAGCACATCGAGGAACGGTACGTCTCGGGCCGCCTCGCACGCCTCGCGGATCACTTCGCGGACGAGCACCGGCGAGTTCGCGACCGCGGGGCCGATTTCGCCACGCGCGAACTGCACGGCGGAGGCGATCCGATCGTGGAGCGCCGGTCGGCTCCGATCGACTATCAACGCGAGGGCCGCTTCGTCAGGCAGGCGCATCAGCGGCCGCACGAGCACGCGCAGTGCCACCACGAGCCACAGCAGCGTAATCAGCCCGTTGAGCACCGCGCGTTGTTCGATTCCCAGGCGCAACCACCAGTCCAGCAACATCTGGAGCAGGCACGCGCCGACGACGGCCAATCCCAATCGCAGGGCGCCTTCGGCCGCCACGTAGAGACGCAGACGGTGTCGCAGACGGCGTAGCGGCGTCAACACACGCTCGTCGAACAGGGCAACCGGGATATCGGCCGGCGTCGTGCTCACAGCAAGTGATTCCTCCGGCGAAGTGCCCATTCCACGCCAAGCAACATCGCGACCAGCAGCATGACCCACGCGCGATCCCACAACGGCCGGTCGGCACCGCGCGTGGTTCGCACATGGCTCGCGTCGGGGATTCGTTCGGGCAGCTCCGAAGCCTGGTCCAGTGGGATGTATCTCCCGCCCGTTTGTTGCGCAAGCCGTTTCAGGGCTTCCTCCTGCAACCGCAATGTACGCAGCTCGATATCCGACCCCTCGACCCGCAGATGTTTGACCAGCGCCGGCGACTGACCGGTATCGCCGGCATCCGGCAGCGGCAACCGCACCACTGCGGAACCAGTCCAATCCGCCGTGAACCGCCCGCGAAACCAGCCGGCCTGTCCGGGGATGGCTTCAAGTGTCAGCTCGCGCGGCGACCGGCCGACGGGTACGAGCTGCGCGACCACGGCCGAAGCGTGCCAGGGCACGAACGCGTGGTCGAGCACGCGGGCCTCGACCTTCACGTAATCCCCCGGGCGGATCGTCTCACGATCAAGGACGATGGTGCCGTGTTTGCTCAGCCCCTGTCGGCGGGCTTGGGCCAGGTAGCGAACAAGCTGAATCCAGAAGCGATCGAACACGCTTTCCGCGGTAGCACGCCACCGCCAGGTTCCATCCCAGGCGAGGAACGCCGTCCGCCCCGCACCAAACGGCTGAATCGCCGCGAGCACCGGCAGCCCGAAGCGCGTAGCCAACGCTCGGTTGCCATAACGCAGCAGCACGGTCGCCAGCGGTTTCTCGCGTAGCACCGGCCAGTACCACCACACGCCGGGCAGATGCTCCCACAACGAGCGGTTGCGCTGCGCATCGGGGTCGAGCCGCAACAGCGGATGTTCCGCCGCGCCGGTCGGAACCGCCAGCGGCCAGGCCCGCGTGTGGAAAGCCCCTTGCTCGCTGAGCCGCACGTCGGCCTCGGGATCGAACACCACCGGGAGCATTGCCGTCAGTTCGTCGAGCCGCGGGTCGTGAACGAGTCGGCGGGTGAAGTGTGAACCGGCCTCCAGCAGCAGGCCGCCACCCAGCTCGTCGACGAAATGGCGGACCGTGATCGCCCAGGCCGAATCGAGCTCGCGCCCATCGGGATCGAGCAACAGGATCACGTCGTAGGCAAAGAGGTCTTCGGGGCGGCGGGGCAACTCGGTGATGATCGTATCGCCGTCGCGCACGGCCCGAGGGTCGGCCGACTGCAACCAGCAGCTTACATCGATCGTTCGGTCGCGTTCGAGCAGCCGCGCAAGGTAGCGGTATTCGTATGATGGCCGCCCGGAAACCAACAGCACGCGCAACTTCTCGTCCACGACCGACACGACAACCTCACGCTGGTTGTCGAACTCGATCGCCTCGCCCGGTAGCGGTACAACCCGGGCGCGGTATCCGAACCGGCCGGCCTTTTCGCCGCGGAGCGCGAAGCGCAGCTCCGCCCGCGGGTGCTCGGGACCGATACGCACGCTTCGTCGCTCGAGGAGCCGGGCGGCCTCGGGCGCGTCGGCCGGACGCCCCCACAACTCCACCGTGACCTGCCCCGCCGCTACCCCCGCCCCCACCACCGCCAGCCGAACCTCGAACGGGTCGCCCAGCGGCGTGGTGGTGGGCGCGACGAAATCGCTGATGCGCAGGTTCGGCGGCTCGACCGGACTACCGACACCCACCGCGTACACCGGCACGCGAAACCGCCGCAGGTAGGCCGCGATATCCCGCGGCGTCATGCCGCGGTTGACGTTGCCGTCGGTCAGTACGATCACGGCTGCGAGGGGACTGTCGCCGGCCCGTTCGACGGCGGCGCTGACTGCCTGCCCGAGATCCGTCACGGCTCCGAGCGGGCGGAACGCGCGGGCGAACACCGCTGCCGGAGGCGTCGCGGGCTCGCCGGCGGGCGCCGAGGCGGCCGGTTGGGTCGCGGGGGATGGTTGCACGTCATCCGGCAGCCGAACGGGTGTGGTGTGCGCTCCGAAGACATACAGCGCCACGTCGTTTCTCTGCGCCAGTTGCCGCAACCAG
>JALSRY010000101.1 GCA_026984555.1 Phycisphaerae bacterium | reverse complement strand
CAGGCCGCCGAAACGGGGCACCTCGTGTTCGGGACGCTGCACACCGCGGACACGATGCAGTCGCTGACGCGGATGCTGGAGTTTTTCCCGCGCGAGCAGCACGATTTCGTCCGCAGCGCGATCGCCAACAGCGTGAAGGCGATCACGGCGCAGCGGTTGTTGCCGGCGATCGACCCGGCAATCTCCCGCGTCCCCGCGACCGAGGTGCTGCTGGCCGAGATGGTGGTGCGCGAGAAGATCCGGGATGGCGAGGAAGAAGACCTGCCCGCGATCATCATGGGCAGCAAGGAAGCCGGCATGCACAACTTTACGATGTCGCTGGCCGAGCTGGTCGAGAAAGACCTCGTGTACCTCGATACGGCGCTGGAATACGCCCCCAACCGCGAGCAACTGATCGGCCACGTCCGGGGCATCAAGACCCAGGCCCAGACGCTCGTCCATCGCGTGAAGCGCACCGACGGCGGTTGATTCGCGCGCCGTCGCGGAACGCCGCCAGGCTGCGTTCGGCGTGGTGGGAACGGGAAACGACAACGCCCGGCGGAAAGCGGTTTGCTTTCGCCGGGCGTGTACGATTCGGCAGGCGTGGCGGTTGCGGATCAGTCGGCGGCGGGCTGGCCGCCGCGGGCGAGCTCGACGAGCTTATCGAACGCGGGGGGATCGGCAATCGCGATTTCGCTGAGCATCTTACGGTTCAGGGCGACATTGGTGTTGCTGATGCCGGCCATGAAATGGCTGTACGAGATTCGGCGGGCGCGACAGGCGGCGTTGATGCGGGTGATCCAGAGGGCGCGGAACTGGCGTTTCTTGGCGCGCCGATCGCGGTATGCGTATTGGCCGGCTTTGATGACGGCCTGTTTCGCGACACGAAAGAGTTTGCTGCGTGTGCCACGATAGCCCTTGGCGGCCTTGAGCACCTTTCGGCGCCGGCGCCGGGTGGCGTGACCGGGACGAACGCGAGGCATGTGGTTTTCTCCTTATCCGATCAGCCGGCGTGCTCTTAACGTCCGCCGAGCGCGTTGGCACAGTTTTCGGCGGTCTTTCCGACGAGGGGCACGACCTTGCGCAGCCGTCGTCGGCGACTACCGGACTTGTGGCTCATGAGGTGTCCGCGGAAGGACATTTTGCGGACGACCTTGCCGCCGGCGGTGATGCGCACCCGCTTGCGGAGTCCTTTGTGGGTCTTGAGCTTGGCCATTTTTGCTCCAGTGCATCGGTACAGTCGAGCCGGAAAATGTAACCTGCTGGGGTTGGGTTGGCAAGAGGGCCGATGGGTGAAAATGGTTGTGGCCGGGGCGTTGCCGCCGCGGGGGCAAGTGCGTAGGCTAGGGAACCCGCCGCGCGGTGCGGTTCGCCCCGTGGTCGCGGAGGTCCGGAACGTCGCCGCAGTGGGGCGTCGCGCGGCGGCGGATTATAACTGGTTATGTTGCAACGGGTTAGAAGCAATGCGCTCGCGGAGAATGCTGCGTGATGGAGAATAACCGCCTCGGCATCATCGTCGGTGGAGGTCCCGCACCGGGGATCAACGCCGTCATCGGCGCCGCTACGATCGAAGCCCGCAACCGCGGTTTCGAGGTGATCGGCTTTTACGACGGATTTCGCTGGCTCGCCTCCGATGAGTTTCACCGAAACCTGCACACGATCTGTCTGGAAACGCGGCGCGTCGCGCGTATCCACTTCAACGGTGGCTCGATTCTGCGGACCTCGCGAACCAGCCTGCTCGACAAGCGGCACACTTCCGAGAAACACCGCGTCGCCCCCGATCCGAAAAAGGTGGGCGAGGTCGCCCGCAACCTCCGTGCCCTGGGCATCACCCACCTGCTGACGATCGGCGGGGACGATACGGCGTTGAGCGCCCGGTTCGTCTGCGACGCGACATCGGACGACCTGCGTCTGGTTCATGTGCCGAAGACGATCGATAACGACCTGCCGTTGCCGCAGGCCGCTTCGACCTTCGGTTTCCCGACCGCGCGCTACGTTGGAACGGGGCTGGTGAAGAACCTGATGCGTGACTCGCAGACCACGGGCCGGTGGTACATCATCGAGACGATGGGGCGTAGCGCCGGGTGGCTGGCCCAGTCGATCGGGTTGGCTTCGGGCGCGACGCTGACGCTGATCCCCGAGGAATTCGCCCCGAACACCAAGCTCCAGCATATCGTGGATGTGGTCGAGGGAGCGATGCTCAAGCGACGGGTGCAGGGCCGACCCGACGGGGTGGCCATCGTCGCCGAAGGATTGACCTATCGGCTGGGCAACCCGGACGAGCTCACCGGCATTCTCGGACGGAAGGTTCCACTCGACGCCGCGGGGCACCCGCGTCTTTCGGAGGTGGACCTGGCCCGCATCATCCGCGCGGAGATCGAAAAGCGTTTCGCGGAGCGGGATCAGAAAATCACTCTCGTCGATCACGAGCTGGGCTACGAGCTGCGTTGCGCGGATCCGACGCCGCGTGACATGGCCTACTGCCGGAGCCTGGGCTACTTCGCCGTGCAGTTGTTGCTCAAGGAGGGCCTCGCGCCCGGCGTGATGGCGACGATCGTCAACGGCAACCTGCACCCGATCGATCTGCACGAGTTGATCGACCCCAAGACCAACCGCATCCGCGTTCGTACCGTGGACATACACTCGGACACGTATCGCGTCGCGCGGGCGTACCAGATCCGCCTGGAGCGTGAAGACCTGGACAACCCGGACATGTTGGGGAAGCTGGCGGCGGCGGCGAAGATGGAGCCCCGCGCTTTCGCCAAACGCTACAGCCGGGCTGCGGCGCGGCTCTCGGAAGGGCTGCCCGAAAAAGACGAGACGTAGGCGGGTAGCGACCGCCGTGTCGGGTCCGATCGCGCGGGGTTGGTCCGCGCCGGCGTATCGGGGCATACGCTGGTTGGCGGTGCGGCACGCGTGGACGCCGCGGGGGCAAGCCACGGGACACGCCGACGATATCCGTCTCGCGTTCGGCGACGGCGGCGAGGATTCCGTATAATCCCGGCACCGACTCCCAGGCTCGCGAGTGGACGACGATGCGGCTGCTGCGCATATCGCTGGCGATGAAATACCGACTGCTGTTCGGGGCGGCGGTCGTCCTGATCATCGGCGCGGCGTTGTACGTTCCCTGGTATATGACCGAACTGCTGGTGGTGGAACAGACGTCGTTTCGCGAGGCCCAGCGTGCGGCCGACGACTACTTCCGCCAGGTGATGGCCGCGCCGCGCAGCAGTGGCAAGATCGTCGGGAGCGTGCACGGGGGTGAGATGAGCCTGATGCCGAAAGAGGTGCCGGTCGAGCCGCGGTTCATCCAGTTGACGGCGAACCTGGCCGACGTCGAGTCGGTTCTGAAGCAGAAAAAACTCGATCCGTTTTTGCGCAAGGCGTTTCGCACGTTCTTGTCGAAGCCGAAGCGCGAGGCGGTATACACGATTGCGCCGCGGAAGGGGGGGCGCCGGTTCCTGTATGCGCACGCGGTGCGGGTGCGCAAGAGCTGCCTGACGTGTCACGGGGAAGGCAGCACGCGACCGTTCGTGGAAAACCAGCTCGCGGGGGTCATCGCGGTGTCGTTGCCGGCGGACGAAGCCCGGCGCGAGCTGTTTCTCAATCGGCTGTGGCTGGTGGCGTCGGGCGCGCTCGCGGGGATTCTGGCGATCCTGGTGTTTTATGTCATCACCACGCGTTTCATTCTGTCGCCGATCCAGGAGCTTCGGCGTGTGGCGATCAAGGTGGCCGAGGGGGATCTCGACGAGCGTTCGACGGTGAAAACCGGGGACGAGTTCGAGCAGCTTTCGGACAGTCTCAACAACATGCTGGAACGGCTGCGGGCTTCGCAGGAAGAGCTCAAGAAGGCCAACAAGCTGCTCGACGAAAAGCTCGGTCAGATGGCCGAAACCAACGTGGCGTTGTACGAGTCGAACCGGCTCAAGAGCGAGTTTCTGGCGAATGTTTCGCACGAGCTGCGCACGCCGCTGACGAGCATCATCGGTTTTGCCGAGTTGTTGCGTGAGGGGCCGCGGGCGTCGGATCCGCGGGTGGCGCGTTACGCGGAGAACATTCTGATCTCGGGTCGCATTTTGTTGGAAATCATCAATGATCTGCTGGATCTTGCGAAGATCGAAGCCGGCAAGGTCGAGCTGCACCTGGAGAGCGTGCGGGTCGACGAAGTGGGGGCGACGCTGGTCGATTTCGTCCGACCGCAGGCCGACAAGAAGAACATCGACTTGCGATTCGAGGCCGACGACGACTTGCCGATCATGATTACGGACCGCGGTCGCGTGCGGCAAATCCTGTTCAACTTCCTGTCGAATGCGATCAAGTTCACGCCCGGGGGTGGGCGGGTGGTGTTGCAGGCCCGTCGTGCGGGCGGCGAGCGCGTGCGGCTATCGGTCAGCGACAGTGGTCCGGGCATCAGCCCCGAAGACCAGGAGATCATTTTTGACAAGTTCCGGCAAATCGACCAGTCCGCGACGCGGGAGTATCCGGGTACGGGGCTGGGGTTGGCGATCGCGCGCGAGTTGGCGCTGTTGCTGGGCGGGGAGATCGGCGTGGACAGCGTGGTGGGCCACGGGGCGACGTTCTGGGTGGTTCTGCCGGTGGCAGCCGCCGAATCGCTGATCGACGCGCGGGCGTCGAATGCGTGAGCGGGGAGGGTCCGGCGGGGGTTGGCG
>JALSRY010000100.1 GCA_026984555.1 Phycisphaerae bacterium | reverse complement strand
TGAAGGTCGATGATGCGGTCCCCCTTGCGGTTGAACTGGCTGTGGCTGGCGAGGATGGTGTTGTGGCTGGAGACGATCACGATTCCGCCGCGGGCGAACTGCGAGACACCGTTGACCCAGTTTCCGTTGCTGTCGATCGAGCTGAATTCGAGGTTTCCCATGCCCGGCAGATCGGCGACGAGCTCGGGGTGTTGAAAGGCTTCGCCGGAGCTGGAGAACGCCGGATCGGCGAGGCTGAGCGACTCGACGCGCGGGAACCCGAACACGAGCTCGGGCAGGCCGTCGCCGTCCATATCGGGGACATAGGTGACGTCGGCCATGCCTTCGCTCCAGATTTCGTTCACCTTGAAGCGGATACCGGGGAAGACGAGGCCGGCCACGTTCCCGCGACCGACGGAGTTGAGCGGGATGGTGCCGTTGAGCCGCGCGCCGCCGTAGATCAGGTAGCCCTCGCCGAAGCCGATGCCTTGGTCGTTGATGATGAACGGCTTGCCGAACCGCGAGGCGATCACGATTTCGTCGACGCCGTCGCCGTCGATATCGGGCAGGCCGGTGATGGAGCTACCGGCGAGATCGTTGAAGTTGACTCCCTGGAGGATGGCGCCGTCGCCGTTGGTGGCGAGGTTATTGAGATCGTACTCGCCGATCAGGCGGTTGGTCGTAGAAAGCCGGGCGTCTGATCCGGTGGTCGGGTTCTGAGCATAGAAAGCGGTCGGCGGATCGATGCCATCGGAAACGATGGCGTAATAGTGGTAGGTGTTCGCCGGGAAAGCTGCGAGCGAGGCGCTGAACGAGTGGGAATCGGTTCCGGCGTCGAAGGGGGTCTCGGACACCAATTCGAACTCGTTGTTGTTGTCCGGGTTGGTATCGGGATCGAGGAGGATGCGGACGGTGTGGGGAGAATTGTCCGAAGTCTGCAACTGGACCGTCCAAGTCGTGTCGCGGTTTACGAGGTTGTCGTCGCTGGGGCTGAGCCAAGTAGCCGTCGGCGGGACCGCGTCGAGGGTAAGGGTTGCCGGGCTGTACGCCGTCGTGTCCTGACCGTCCGCGCTATGCACGCGCACGCCGAGAACGAATCGGCCGAATCCATTGGTCAGCAATCCCGCGGCGTGGTTGGTATCGAAGCTGGTTGCGTTGCTGCCGGCGGCCACCGAATCGATGGCTTCGGCGAGGACGGGATCCAACGTGTTGCCGTCAGCGTCCTTGTCGGGCTGGCCGTCGTTATCGTCGTCGCGGGCAAGCACCAGCGCCGCACTCTCGGTGGAGCCGGCGGTGTCGATCAGCGTGAAGGTGACGGCGACGATGGCGCCGGGCCGGACGGCCATCGGATCGGACGGGGCGTTGACGTTGACGAGGACGGTGCCGGTCGAACCGCCACCACCACTGCCCCCGCCGGAGCCCCCGCCGCTGCCCTCGCCGGGAAACTCATTGTTGCCGGATTCGCTGCTGGACGTGGGGATGTTGGGCTCGCCGACGGGACGGTCGCCGCCCTGTTCGCCGCCCCCCGTGGACGGCGGCTGGGTGGTACCCTCGTTGGGCTCCTGGGAGGATGGCTGCTGGGGCTGCTGCGGGGCTGGACAGCCTCCGACCGACATGATAGAGAACATGCCGGCGGCAATCAGAACCAGGAGAACCGGTGCATTGCGCAGTTTTGTGAACATGGGTACGGAAACCTCCGAAGGTCAATCTCGCCCTTGGGGCCGCGCACACCGTCGCCCTGGCATGCACGATCCCGCCGGTGGTCATGCTATGTCGTGGCAAGTGTCGCGTCAATTCGGCGGCCAGAACACGCGAAGGGAAAAGCGAACATGAGCACGATCCAGCCGTTTCGAGCGGTCCGATACGCCACCAACCCCGCTGCCCGCGACATCTCCGCGTTGCTGGCGCCGCCGTACGACATTCTCGATCAGGCAGACAAAGACCGCCTGTTGCACGGCGATCCGCGGAACTTCGTGAAGATCGATCTGCCCCACATCCCCCCGAAATCCGCCGGCCCGCCGGAATGTTACGAGCAGGCGGCCCGCCAGCTCAGCGCCTGGCTTGCCGACGGAACGATGGTCCGCGATCAAGCCCCCGCGCTTTACGTCTACCACCAGAGCTACACGAGCGGGGGCGAGCGTTACGTCCGAAAAATGTTCTTCGCCCGACTCCGGATCGAACCGTTCGGCACCGGAAGCGTGTTCCCTCACGAGCGGACCTTCGGCGGCCCGAAGGAAGACCGCCTGCGCCTCACGCAAGCGACCCGTGCCAACCTCAGCCCGATCTTCGGCCTGTACGAGGACGCTCCGAACACGGTCGCGACGCGACTGGAGCAGGCGCTACCCGAAGAGCCGCTGGCGGTCGGAACGCTCGACGAGGTCGAAAACCGGCTGTGGGCCGTGACCGCGCCCGAAACGATCGCCGAGGTGCAGCGGCTACTGGCTGACAAGGCGATCTACATCGCCGACGGCCATCATCGCTACGGAACCGCGGGCATGTACCGCGACTGGCTGATCGAACAGCAGGGCCCGTTGCCCGAGGATCATCCGGCCAATTTCGTGCTGAGCGTGTTTTGTGCGATGGAGGATCCGGGGTTGCTGATCCTGCCCACACACCGCGTGCTGCCGGGCGTGTCGCTCACCGCTGAAACGCTCAAGCACCACGAGCCGGTGGAAGTGGCCCACCTCCTGGCGGATCAGGCCGCCGACGTACCGGCCGCGCTCGGCAAGTTCGGCCCGCAGGCCGCCGGCATGTGGAACACGCGGGACAAGGGTTTCTACATGGTCCGGCCGCTCCGACCGGACCTGCTCGATGAGTTCGAGCCCGACCACTGCGAGGCGTGGCGCCGGCTGGGGCTGACGTTTCTCCACGCGTACCTCATCGACCGGTTCATCGTGCCGCAGCTTTGCGACGGCAAGGCTCCCGAAATCCGTTACGTCAAGGATGCCGACGACGCGATCCGAACGGCCAAGGCAACCAGTGGCACCGCGTTCCTGATGCAGCCGACGACGATGGAGGAGCTGCGGGCCGTCTGCCAGGCGGGCGAGGTCATGCCGCAAAAAAGCACGTACTTCTACCCGAAACTCGCCAGCGGCCTCGTGATCAACCCACTCGACGAATAAGCACAGCGGGGCGATCCGTGGAAACCGGCGGCGTACGGTGCCGGGCGGCGACGTTGGCCGGGGCGTATCGAGCGGGCCTGCCCTTCGAGGACAGCCCGGGCCGGCATGCCTGCTACGTCTGCGAGTACGGACCCGCGAATCGCGATCGCCCGCAGCCAGCGGTGCCGGGGGTTTTGTGCGTCCGTTCAAGGGCATCCGCGGGGATTCTGGATCTCGTCCAGACGCCCCCGACGTATCATCTGCCGCAGCATCCGGCGTGGGCCTGAGCGAGTCCCCGTGACAGGGGGCGTCGCGTGATAAACGAGGCGGATATGGGTTCAAAGACCGTAGAACAAGCCGGCACGCGAACGGACCCGCTGGCGAGCCTGATTCCGCCGGCGTTGCGGGAGCTTTCCGAGCCGCAGCGTGACCTTCCCCGTATCGCTCGCGATCCGCACCTGATGGCCCGGATCAGCGAAGCGGTACGGTCGATTCCCACGCACCATGATTTGCATTTGTCCGATGCTCGACACATGACGTTCCTCGAGCCCCAATCCGTGCAATTGGTCGTCACTTCACCTCCTTATTGGACGTTGAAAGCGTATCGGGACACACCGGGGCAGTTGGGACACGTTGCCGACTATGAGTTGTTCTTGGAGGAACTCGACCAAGTGTGGCGACAGTGTTTCGAGGCTCTCGTACCCGGCGGACGGCTGGTTTGCGTCGTGGGGGATGTTTGCCTGTCCCGGCGGAGAAACAACGGGCGTCACACCGTCATACCGCTGCATGCCTCGATTCAGGAACATTGCCGGGAAATCGGGTTCGACAATTTGTCGCCGATCATCTGGCACAAGATTGCCAACGCCGCTTACGAGGTTGACGGAGCAGGCGGCTTTTTGGGCAAGCCTTACGAACCCAACGCCGTCATCAAGAACGACATCGAGTTCATCCTGATGTTGCGAAAGCCGGGCGGCTATCGCAAACCGTCCTTACCCAAACGTGTGCTGAGCCTGATCTCATCCAAGAACCATCAAAAGTGGTTCCAACAAATCTGGACCGGGCTCACGGGTGCGTCGACCCGACACCACCCGGCACCTTTTCCGATCGAAGTGGCCGAACGTCTCATCCGGATGTTCAGTTTCGTCGGCGACACCGTGCTCGACCCGTTCAGCGGCACCGGTTCGACCACGATTGCCGCAGCACGGTCGGGGCGCCACAGTATCGCTGTCGAGATCGACCCTTCGTATTTCCACGCCGCCTGTCGGCGTATTCGTAGCGAGGTCGTGGACATGTTCAGTAAGACCGAAATGCGCATACATCGTTCGGACAAACCCCCTGAAGAAACTTGAACGGCGCGTGAAAGTGGCGGTGCAACATTTCTGGCAGACTCGCTTTGGCCTGCTCCCCAAAAACTGGTCCAGGTGTTATGAGAGTCTTCTGGCTGGCAGCGGCGTAGCCGCTGCCGGGAGAGGAGGCTCAGGATGAAACGCAAGAGACACACCCCCGAACAGATCATCGCCAAGCTGCGCGAGGCCGACGCGTTGCTCGGCGGCGGCGCGACCATCGGCC
>JALSRY010000099.1 GCA_026984555.1 Phycisphaerae bacterium | reverse complement strand
TCGGGATCGCTCCCGTGCTCATCCTCCACGGGCTGCGGCAACGCCGCCGCGCCGCGCGCGGCATTCATCCCCATCGGTTCGGATCGCGGCGAGCGGGCTTCCTGTTCGCCGCCGGGGGGGCGGTGGTGGGCCCCTTTCTGGGGGTCTGGATGTCGCTCGTTGCAAGCGACCGCGCCCCCCTGGGAATCGCGCAGACGCTCTGTTCGCTGCCGCCGATCTTCATCTTGCCGTTTGCCGCCACGATCTACAAAGAGCACATCGGACTGCGTGCCATCGGCGGAGCGGTAGTCGCCGTCGCGGGTGCGGCGTTGCTTTTCTTCCAGGGTTCTTGACCACGCTCCGGTTTTCCGAGCTGTGCCGCGCAGCCGGCGGCCGAGCCCTTATCCGTTGCCCGGCGTCGCAGACGGGTTGCTCTCTTCGGCGGGTTTCTGGGTGTCGTCGCCCGGTTCGGCTCCAGGCCCGGGTGTGGGTGGCTTGCCCCCCGTGAGAACCGAATACAGCTCGACTTCTTCTTGCAGGTGCGGCCACTGGGTTCGTCCTTTGACGGTTTCGCCGAGCTGCGCGATGAGATCGCTGCGATGCTTGGCGGCGTTGGCCGTATCGACCTGCCAGAGCAAGTGACTGACCAGCGCGAGCGACGCCTGGTACGCCCAGCGGGTCGCTCCGCCTTTTTGGACAAGTCGCTGGTAGGTGTCGCGGGCCTCGGTGAGCGACTTGACCGCCGCATCGACCGCCGCCTGGTAACTTTGTCGTCGGGCCGCGAGATCGACCGACAGCGACGGCATCAGGGCCGCCGCCTGCCCGAGCGTGGTCACTTCCGCCTGCACACGCAGCGCCCGCCCGACAAGCACGCGCCCCGCCAGCATCTTGGCCTGGGCTTCGCTGGCGGCGGCGAACGCGGCGAGACGTTCGTCGCGAGCAATCCGCGTGAGTCGCTCGTTTTGCCGCTGGGAATCGAACTTGGATTGGGTAGAGCTCGCCTCGCTTTTCCAGCGGTCCACCGCCGACTTGGCCGCCCGCGCCGCCGTCGCGGCCTCGCGCGCGGCCCGCAAGGCCTTGTCCTCCACTTCGACCGCTTGTTTCGCGAGCGCGTCGATCTCGCTGGTGAGCTGCTTCACTTGGGCCGCCAGTTCGTCGAGACGCCCGGCGAATGCCTCGCGCTGTTTCTGCGCCTCCTGGCCAAACCGGGTAATCCGCTGGATCTCCTGTTCGAGCTCCGTGCGGGCCTTCGCGTAACGTTCGGCGCTGATCTTGACGCGCTCGAGCCGCCGCCCGAGTTCATCGATCCCGACCACCGGATGCCCACCCTCGATGGGCGCGTGCAGGTAATCGTCACCAGCAAACTCACCGCCCTCGATCCCGCCGTAAGCCAGCAGCATCTCCTGCGTCTGGAGCGTCACCAGCCGCTTGCTCAACTCCAGGTATTTCCTGCGGTAGGCGTCGAACGAGGCGTCGTTGCCCGCCTGGAAACCCGCCTCCGCCAGCGTCATCCGGGCTGTGCGTGTCTTCTGGATATCCTCCCGAACGGTCTTGAGCCGCGTCCGCGCCTCGGCGATCTGGCCAGCGAGCGTTTTCTGCCGGTCCCCGGCCTGCCGCGCCAGCGTGGTCACTTCCTCGAGGTCCGCTTCGAGCTGCTCACGCGTCTTCGAGACATCGAGACCGGCGTAGTGGTCGCGATCCGCCCGGCAAGCGGCCCATTCCATCGCCACGGAAAAACAGCGCCCCAGCCGCTCCTCGATCTCCGTGCGAATATGCCTCGCGACCTCGGCGTAGCGCTCCGCGCGCGCCAGGTTGACCATCCCACTGGCTTCGTTCACACCGACAACGCCACGACCTTTCGAGGCTGCGCTGCGCGCGTTTTTCTCCGCATCTGCCAGCAGCTTGTCGTTTTCGCGCAGTAGCTCGGAAAACGCTTTGATCCCGCTGCGCAACCCCGCCGCCCCACCAGGCAGCGCCCGAAGTTTGCCGGCGGGCATCTTGTACTTGCGGTCCAGCGATTGCGCCTGCCGAACCGTCTTGCTCATCTCCGCTTGCAACGCGGTCAGCGCATCTCCCGATCGCTCGGCGAGCTGGTCGAGATCCGCCTTTTCGAGCTCGGAAACGGGAACATGTTGAGCAGCCGCCGACAATTCCGGGTCGTAAGCGTGCAGCTCACGCTTGGCCAGCTCAGCCGCTTTGAGCGCCTCGATAGACTGTCGATCAGGCTTTCCCGGAAGATACCGCGGAACGAAGAACACCGCCGCCAGAATGACGGCGCCGAGTACGAGGCCGATCACAAAACCCTTCAATGTTCTGCTCCGTATCGTGCGGGACGACCAGCGTGCCGCGGACTGCGCAGACCCCTACAGTTTGTTGCTCTGTCTACCCGCCCCGCCCGCGAATGTCAATTCTCGACACCTCCTGCGCCGGCGTCACGCCAGCCTGCACGGGCACTCCGCGCGCTGCCGGGAAGCCTACCTGCGTCAAAAGTCCCGGGGCCAGCCGCACCCGGCCGGCCCCACCACGGACGAACATCCCACGCCACGCACCAATCCCCACGAGCCAAGTACCGCTGCCGGATCAACCCGCTGCGGCCGGCCGCGGCTCTCCGCGCGAAAGCATCAGCCCTCGATGATGCCCAACGGCGGCCAGGTCTTCCAGCGCCCGCGTGTGAAGTCGGGCACGTCCACCGGCGCGCTGCGATGGGCCACCGAACGCTCGGTCAGTTCACAGATACTGCTCCACGCCGCCGCATCGTAGACGTTCAAATCGGTCGGCAGCCCCTTGCGCAAGCACTCGATCAGCCGGTAATCCTCGAGAAAATCCATCCCGCCGTGCCCGCCGCTGGCCTTGCGCACCCTTTCGGACTTCCACAGCGGATGCTCGTATTGCTTCCACTTGTCGAGCTTGTCCCAACCGTGGCCTTTGGTTTTTCCCTCGATGTGCACGCGGGCCGGATCGGGCCATTTGCGGAAGATCCCCCGCGTTCCCTGCACGAGGTGAATACGGCTGTACGGTCGCGGCAGGTTCGTGTCGTGTACCACGTAGATCGTGTAGCCCTTGGCGGTCTTGATCATGGTCGTATTGACGTCACCTTCGACGTATGTTTCCTTGCGGCGCGGGTCATCCGGCGGGAGATGTTCCTTTTGCCAGAGCTGCAAGCCGCGTGAAGGCGTACTCATCGACACGAGGTAGTCGAACCGATCGCCCCGGTTGATGTTCATGCACTGGGAAACCGGCCCGAGACCGTGCGTGGGATAGAAATTGCCGTTGCGCCGCTCGGCGTGGGCGCGGCGCCAGAGGCCCTCGCCGCTCTTGGCGAATTTCACCGTGCGCAGATCGTGGCAATACGCGCCGGCCCCGTGCAGGATCTCGCCGAGCAATCCCTGCCGCACCATGTTCAAACACATCATTTCCGCCCGGTCGTAGCAGCAATTCTCCATCATCACGCAGTGCTTGCGATACTTCTCGGCCGTTTCGACCAGCTCCCAGCAACCCTCGAGGGTATACGACGCGGGCACCTCCGTCGCCGCGTGCTTGCCGTTGGTCATCGCCGCGACGCACACCGGAACATGCCAGCGCCAGGGGGTCGCCGTGTAGACGAGATCGAGGTCTTCCTCGGCGCAGAGCCGTTCGAAGTCGTGCTCGCCACGCGTATAGAGCTTGGGGCGCGGCTGGCCGGCCTTCACGGTCAGGTCCGCCGCCCGCTTGGCGTGACTCTCGTTGATATCGCAGACGGCGACGATGTGCGCGCCTTCGATCTTGAGCAACTGGTTGACGTGGTTGGTACCCATCCCACCCACACCGACAAAGCCGATGCGCACGACATCCATCGGCGGCGCGGCGAAGAAGTGCTCGGGTGCCGGTTCGGCGATCGGTGGTTTGCCGCGTTGGGCCGCCTGGCTTGCGCTGACGCCACCCAGGGCGACTCCCAGCCCGGCCAGCGCCCCGAGCTTGAGGAAATCACGGCGATCCTGATCCGTCATCTGCGACCCGCTGCTACCTTGGTGTTCCATCGCGTACTCCTGCTGTTCGGTTGCCATGTGCTGCCAAGCACTGAATCCATCGCGTCACCGGCCACCGGTTGTCTCGCGGCTCGCGAACTATCCCGCTCGGTATGATTCCCGCTCGCATGATGCGTAAGAGATGCCCCACCAGGCGCCCGGCCCACACCGCTGCCCGAGCCCGGCCTCATTGCTTTGCGCGACCCAGCCGCGCATCTCGTGGATGGGCGAGATTCCATTGGCGCATCATAACGCTAGAATGCCTCGCGTACATGCGACGGCGCACGGGGGCTCGTCCTCCCGCTTCATCGAACCATCGGCGGCGGGTCGCCCCACCGCCGGGATGTGCAACGGACTCCACGAAACGAGGCAAACACGCGCATGAAACCAACACTGGTCATCCTCGCGGCGGGCATGGGCAGCCGCTACGGCGGACTCAAGCAACTGGAACGCGTCGGCCCGGGCGGCGAAACCATCATGGATTACTCGATCTTCGATGCCATGCGTGCAGGGTTTGCGCGCGTGGTTTTCGTCATTCGGCCGGACATGGAAGGTGTATTCCGCGAACAAATCGGTTCGCGTTACGAGAACCGCCTGCCGGTGGCCTACGCCTTCCAGCGCCTCGACGCCCTGCCGGCCGGCTTCCCCCCCCCGCCGAACCGCACCAAGCCCT
>JALSRY010000098.1 GCA_026984555.1 Phycisphaerae bacterium | reverse complement strand
CGATCCGGTCCGCCACGCCCAGCCGCGTGGCGTTGTCCCGCGCCACCGCCAACGCCGCCTCCGAAACGTCACTCGCCCCGATCCGCACGTCGGGAAGGTGGCGGGCCAACGCGATGGCGACACAACCGCTGCCCGTGCCGACGTCGAGAAGTGACCCGACCGCCCCCGCGCTGTGCCGCACCAGGTGGATCGTGCGCTCGACCAACACCTCCGTCTCCGGCCGCGGAATCAGCACGTCGGGCGTCACACGCAGCGGAAGCGCGAAAAACTCCTTCGTACCGGTCAGGTAGGCGATCGGCCGGCCGGCAGCGGCCTCGCGCACGTGCTCCCGAAACGTCGTCAAGGCGCCGCGCGGCGGCACATACTCGTGCCGCGTGTACAGCTCGATCCGTTCGCACCCCAGCGCGTGGGCCAGGAGAATCTCGGCGCACAGCCGCGGCGACTCCACCCCGTGCCGCTGGAGGTACTCCCGCGTCCAGCCCAACAACCGCGCGACCGTCCAGGCTCCTTCCTGACCGCCTTGCTCATTCATGTCGGCCGAATATAGCGACGATGTGCCACGCCGCCCAGATGCGCCCACCGCCCGCGAAAACGCATCGCCGGTCGCGCGACCACGCTGTCCCCGATTCGGCCCGCACTGCCGGAGAGTCCCGCCGGTCCGACCCAACCGACTCGAATCGACCACCCTTGGCCCGCGCCCCCCATGCGCGTATACTCCGGGCATGGACGGCCCCGTGCGCCCATCCGACAAGCCTCCCGAACGACCGCCCGACGCGATGCCCAGCCAGGATTCGCCTCTCGCGGACGGCGACTCCGAGCCGACTGGCCCCCTGCCCGACCAACCCACCCCACCGCACACCCTCATCGACATAGACCTCTACTGCCTGACCTGTGGCTACAACCTGCGCGGACTGGCGGGTGACCCGGTCCGCTGCCCGGAGTGCGGCCACCTCAACCCCGTGGGGCTCATCGAAATCCCCGCGGAGGAGATCCGCAAGACGCTCGCCCGCATGGAGTCGGCCCCGACCTTGTCGGCCGCCGCCCTCACGGTCTTCCTCGGGTTCCCGGCGTTGTGGCTGGTTCAGATGACCAACGGCTTACCTCGGCGCCCCGGGGGAACGTGGCCGTACCTGGTGCTGGCGTTCACACTCGGTACGCTCGTAACAACCGCCTTGCAGTTTCGCTATTCTTGCCGCAAACAGCGCGGCTGGCTTACCACGCTTCTGCGATTTCACGCCGTCACGCTCGGGCTGATTGCTACGATCGTGGCGCTGTTCCTCGGTGGTGGCTTGCTCGCCATGTCCCGTTTGCCGAGGTGGCATGGAAGCGGATTCGCCGTCGTCATGTCTCTGATCGTCCTCCTGGTGGTCGTGCTCATCCAGTGGGTCGTTCCGCCGATACACCGCTGGGTGAAAACGCCGATGGAACAGTTGCAGCGGGATGTGGCGGTGCGGATGGCCCGCCACTATCTCCGCAAACGGATGCTCCGCGGCCGGCCCCGACGCCGGCGGCAATAGGGCGGTCCAGGTCGCGTTTAGCTTATTGTGGGAGTGGTGCGTGCGGTCGGCCCGTACACGGGAGCGGTCTCGCCGGCCCACAGATGGCCACGGCGGATATTTTCGGACGATCGCTGGCGTCACCTACGGACGACCGCGACGCCGCGCGGGGTTGCGATGTTCATCGTCCTGGAACCAACATGTCCACCGGCACAGGCCGACCGGGTGCTCGGTTGCCTGGCGGCCGCAGACGCCGTCGGGCGGCTGAGCGAAGGCCGGTCGCGGCGTGTGATCGAAGTCCTCGAGGGACAGGATCGGATAGATCGCAGCCGAATCGAGCAGCTCGCGGGCGTGGTGCGCATCGTGGACGCGGCCCGGGAACTGGTCGGTACGCCGGAATCATCGAAGCCACAACCGCGGGAGGTTCCGCTGGGGTCCCGGGCGACCGTCGGCGGGCGACGGCTGGCGATCATCGCCGGACCGTGCAGCGTCGAGGACCAAACGCGGTTGCTGGAGACCGCCCACGCGGTCGCCGAAGCCGGCGCCGTGGGGCTGCGCGGCGGCGCCTACAAGCCACGCACGTCGCCCTACTCGTTCCAGGGGCTCGGCGACGCCGCCCTCGATCTGCTCGCCCAAGCTCGGCAAGCCACCGGCCTCGCGATCGTCACCGAAGTCATGAGCACCGAACAGATCGCGCGCGTGGCGGCGGTGGCCGACGTGCTCCAGGTCGGCTCACGCAACATGCACAACACGCCGCTGCTGCGGGCGCTCGGCGAGCAGGACAAGCCGGTGTTACTCAAACGCGGTTGGAGCGCAACGCTCGAAGAATTGCTCCAGGCCGCCGAGTACGTCCGCGTCGGCGGCAACCCCAGCATCATTCTCTGCGAGCGGGGAATCCGAACGCACGAACGCTACGTGCGCAATACGCTGGCACTGGCCGTCGTGCCCGAGGCTCGGCGGCTCAGCGGGTTGCCGATGATCGTCGATCCATCGCACGGCACCGGGCGGGCCCACTTGATCGAGCCGATGTGCCGGGCAGCGGTGGCCTGCGGTGCCGATGGATTGCTGATCGAGGTGCACCCGAATCCCAACCGGGCTTGGAGCGACGGCGAGCAATCGCTCGAACCGGCAGCGTTCGCCCGGCTCGTGGAACGACTGCGGCCTGTGGCCACCGCGTGCGACCGGGAGCTCTGATGCCATGAGAACCCCGATGTGCCGATCCGCCGAGTGCAACACCAACAATGCCCCCGGCCTCGGGCGAGACAAGCCTTGCGGCGTCCGAGCCGCCGGGCAATCCGCAACATCCGGCGTGGCGCTTCGTCCGCGTTCCGCCGTAGCGATGCGCGGCCTCCTGCTTCTCGCGTCTCTCGCCGCGGCCCCGCGCTTGTGCGCCCGGGAGCGCCCGGTACCCAACCCATACGAGTCGCACCGTCCGTTCGTGCCCGTCAACCGCATCGACGAGCTCGTCGCGGCTGGTCTGCGGTCGCGGGGCCTGGCGCCGGCCCGGTTGTGCACGGACGAGGTCTTCGTTCGGCGGGTGTACCTCGACGTGATCGGGACGTTGCCGACGCCGGAGGAAGTGCGGGCGTTTCTGCGCGACCGCAGGCCCGACAAGCGCCGCCGGCTGATCGACGCCTTGCTCGATCGGCCGGAGTACGCGGACTACTGGTCGCTCAAGTGGTGTGACCTGTTGCGGGTCAAGGCGGAATACCCGATCAAGCTGTGGCCCAACGCGGTGCAGGCCTACCACGAATGGGTACACGCGTGGCTGGCTCGAAACGGGCGCTACGACGTGTTTGCCCGTGCGTTGCTGACTTCCAGCGGCAGCAATTTCCGCGTGCCGGCGGTGAACTTTTATCGGGCGGTGCAGCAGCGCAGCCCGGCGGGAATCGCCAAGGCCGTCGCGCTGACGCTGATGGGTACGCGGATCGAAACGTGGCCGGCGAATCGGCAGGCGGGCTTCGCCACACTGTTCTCGAAGGTGGCTTACAAGAAAACCGCCGAGTGGAAAGAGGAAATCGTCTGCCTCGATCCGGGCAAGACGCAGCCGATCGAGGCGGTGCTGCCCGACGGGACGCACGTGCGGGTGGGCGCGTGGGACGACCCGCGGGAGGTCGTCGCCGACTGGCTGATTCGGCCGGAGAACCCGTGGTTCGCCAAAGCGGTGGTCAACCGCATCTGGGCGTGGCTGTGGGGCCAGGGGATCATCCACGAGCCGGACGACATCCGCGACGACAACCCGCCGATCTATCCCGAGCTGCTGGCGTACCTGGAACGGGAGCTGGCCGGCTCGGGCTGGAACCTCAAGCACGTCTATCGACTGATCCTCAATTCCAGCACGTACCAGCAGTCGTGCGTGCCACGCGGACAGGGGCCGCAGTACGCCCGGGCGTTCGCATGCTATCCCGTGCGGCAGCTCGACGCGGAGGTGCTGATCGACGCGATCTGCCAGATCACCGGCACGCGCGAGACCTATTCGAGCCCCATCCCGGAGCCCTACACGTTCATCCCCGAGCAACACCGCACGATCACGCTGCCCGACGGCAGCATCAGCAGCCAGTTCCTGGAGACCTTCGGGCGACCGGCCCGCGATACCGGACGATGGTCCGAACGGCGCAGCCGGCCCACCGATGCCCAGCGACTGTACCTGCTCAACTCCAGCCATATCCGCAAGAAAATCGAAAACAGTTGGAAACTGCGCCGGCTGGCCCGTGGTGCCCGGCGCGACCGCCGGCGACTCATCGACGAGCTCTACCTGCTCGTGCTCTCGCGCCGCCCCACTCCGGACGAGCGCGCCGCCGCGGAACAATACTTTCACAAAGCCGGACGGGGACAAAGACAAGCGTTCCAGGATCTGGCCTGGGCACTGATCAATACCAAGGAGTTCCTGTGCAAGCACTGAGGCAACAAGAGACGCAACGAAGGCATTGAGGAATACCGCATGGGGCATGTGCGGAAACGCGGGGTCAGTGTAGACAACAGTTGTTCCTCCCTGCCTTTGTGTTCTTGCCGTTTCCTGGCGTCCTCGGCAGCGAGGGTTGGGTGATGCAGTCGCATGAGAAAGACAACGGTTTGACGCGCAGAGATGTTTTGCAACGCGGGCTCGCGGGCGCCGCGGGTCTGGCGTTGCTCGGGACGAGTAGCGCCGCGGGTGCGCCGCGCGGCCGGCTGCAACCC
>JALSRY010000097.1 GCA_026984555.1 Phycisphaerae bacterium | reverse complement strand
CACGCATCCCTTGAGCTCCAGCAAGTGACCTGTCCGCACGCCGATGTTTCGCGGCACCAGGCGTTCGGCGAGGGCTTATCGTATTTTGGGCAACCGGGGCCAGCAACCACCGCCCGTGTGGGGGGGCGGCCGGGGTGGAAAGCGTCGCCGACGGGACCGGCGGTACGATGCGTCCGAGGCACGGGCGAAGTCGGCGGGGCCGTTTCCGGGCCCATGCGGGGCGAGCCGTGTCCACGGATGACGCCGCGCGCGGCGCGGGCGGCAAGCGCTCCGCTTATTTCTCGACCTGCTCCTCGTACCACCGGATCGTCCGCGGGACGCCCACTTCGTAGGTGGTGGTGGCCTTCCAGCCCAGCTCGCGGCGGGCCTTGTCGGCCGAGAAGTACGAGCGGCGGCCCATCAGCCAGACGGCGTAGCGCGTCACGAATGGAGGTTTTTGGCTGGCGGTCAGGTGGCCGAGGCATTCGAGCAGGAAGCCGGCGAGGTACGCCGCGCGGTAGGGGACGTGGGTTTTGACGGGCGGCGCTCCGAGGGTGCGGGCCCACAGGTCGAAATACTGCTGCTGGGTGATTTCGCCGTCGTTGCTGAAGTTGTAGGCCTGGCCGTCGGCCTTTTCGAGGCCGGCGGCGGTGATGCAGCCTTCGGCGATGTTGCCGGCGTAGACGACGTTGAGCCGGTTGTCGCCGCGGCCGAGGATGCGGGCCTTGCCGGCGCGGATCATGTGGACCAGTCGGGCGATGGTCGTGCGGTCGCGTTCGCCGTAGATCCAGGCGGGGCGGGCGACGGTGACCTCGAGCCGGCCGTGGCGGTGGGCGTCCCAGACGATGCGTTCGGCCTCGATCTTGGATCGGGTGTAATAGGCCCAGCGGTAGACTTTGTAGCCGAGTTCGTAGCGTTCGTCGATTACGCAATCCCTGGTGTGGTAGCCGTAGGCGCTGATGGAGCTGATATGGACGAGGCGGCGCACGCCGGCGGCGGTGCAGGCATCGACGAGGTTGCGTGTGCCGTCGATGGTGATGCGCTGGAAGTCTTCCCATGGCCCCCAGTCGCCGACCTTGGCCGCCGAGTGGTAGACGACCTCGCAACCTTCGCAGGCCTGTCGCAAGGACCGCGGGTCGGTGATATCGCCCTCGGCGAACTCGACGCCCTGGGTTTCGAGCCAGTGGCGGTCGGAGCCGGGGCGTACCAAGGCTCGCACGGGCATGTTCCGCTTGCGCAACTGTTCGACGATATGGCTGCCGAGCAGCCCGGTGGCACCAGTCACGAGGTTCATGGGATTCCCGACAAGGCCGCCGGCCGACGGGCCGCGGGCCAGGGACCAGCATTCGCGTCACGAAAACGGCAGAAGCCTACCGGCGCGGGCGGGTTGTGGCAACATGGCGACGGCGCCCGGTGTGGGCGGAAACAGTGAGTTACCGGTGTTGGAGTGCATCCGGCAGGCGTTGCCGAACGATCTCGCGCAAGGCGCGTTGTTGGGCGTCGGGCAGGCCGGCGGCGGCGGTTTGCCGCAGGACCTCGCGGACGCGAGCGGGGTCGCGCTCGGCCAGGGCCATTTCGAGCTTTGTGGCCCAGGCTTGGAGATTGTGCGGGTCGGCGTGGAGAATGTCGGCGAGCACGCGGCGGGCGTCGGCGGGCTGGTCCGCGGCCAGGAGCATGCGTACCAGGCGCAGCTGGTAGGGCAGGAGCATTTGCTGGTACTTTTGTTTTTGGATATGGGGCAGGGCGGCCATCGCGTCGCGAAGGAGGGTGACGGCGCGGCGGGCGTCGGAGGGGTCGGCCTGGAAGGTGTAGCCGGCCTGTTCGGCGCGGGCCACGGAATAGAGTTGGGGGAAGCGGCTGCGCAGGGGGCGGTAGAGTTGTGCGGCGATGGCGGCTTCGCGCGCGGCGTGTTGGGGGGCGTCGCGGAGGGCGAGCCAAGCGGCGTTGAGGCGGCACATCTCGGGTTTGCGTGAGAGGATCAGGGTATCGAGATCGGTCTGGGGGTCGAAGGGTTCGACGGCCTTGCGCATCGCGTCGAGTGTTGGGGCGAAGCGCTCCATCGTCGTGCCGGCGTGGAGGGCGTCGTACCAGGGCTGGGGCGGGAAGCCGTTGCGCAGCGCGTCGCGCAGCACGCCGATGTACTCGCCGGTGAGCGCGGGGAAATTGCGGAAATAGCGGGCAAGCGCGAGGAGCGTTTGCATGTCGAAGGGTCGGAGGAACCGCTGGCTCTGCCAGGCGCGCAGCGCGCGGCGTTGCCAGAGGCGGGCGTTGGGGGTGTCGCCCAGCCGGGCGCAGAGCGTCGAGGCCATTTCGGCGCACTGGGCACCGATGGCCTGCATGCGACCGAAGTTGGGGGTGTTGCGTGAGAATCGCAGAGCGGCTTCCGAGGTGCGTGTGCAGAGGTCGATCGCATCGCGGGCGGTCGCGGCGAGGCGGGCGTCGGGGGCGAGCGGTTGCGAGTCGTTGGACAGCGAGCGGCGGACGGTGTTGTAGGCGGCTCGGGTGAGGGCGAACTGGGCGTCCACATCGTGCCGCCGGGCGATGATGACTCGTACCGGATCGAGCAACAGGTCGGCGGCGGCGACCACCCCATCGCGGGCTTCTTGGAAGCGGCCGGCGCGCATCGCCTGGCTGGCGGCGAACTCGGCCCGCACGCCCGACCAGTTGCGTATGGCGAGTTTTCCGGCGGCGAGCGCGCCGACGAGGGCAGCGGCCGCGACGGCGTAGCGCCGCCAGACCATGCGGCGCAAGGCGGTGGTCGCGGTCGGGGGTGGCGTGGGCAGTTTGGAGCTGGCCCGGCCGGTGGCCCAGAGCGTGCCGAGCAGGGTGTAGTAGACGGCGGGGACTCCGCTGAGTCTCAGGCCCACGCCGAACATGGCGTCGGCCAGGATGGCGATCAGGCCGGCGGCGAGGCCGTACAGGAGCCATCGGCGTGGTGAGGACCAGTTGACGCGCAGCAAGGCGCCCGCCGCCGCGAGCGTCGCCAGGACGCCGGCAACGAACGTCACGCCGCCGAGCAGGCCGATTTCCGAGAGGATTTCGAACAGTTCGTTGTGGGCGTGTTCGACGAGCTCGCCCATGAAGGCGGCTGGATCTAGCACGCGGTCGCCGATCGAGAGGCCGCTGGCCAGTCGCGGGTACTGTCCGGCGCCGATGCCGAGCGTGGGGCTTTTGCTCCACAGGTCGGCGGCGTAGCGCCAGGCGTAGAGTCGGAAGCGGATGGTGGCTCCGCGGGCCATCACCAGGTCGAGTTTGGCTGACGACGCATACCAGAGGCCGATCCCGATCGTGACGACGACCGCGATGACGACGAGGAGTCGCGTGCGCCGGCGTGCGCGGAGGAAGGTCACCCCGAGCACGCCGGCGACCAGGCCGACCGTCGCGGACCGTGAACCGGCCAACACGAAGCACCAGACGAGCGGGATCAGCGTCGCCCCGGCGCCGAGGACACGCCGCCAGACGAGCGGTTTCCGGTCGCGCCTGGTTTTCCAGATGGATTCGATCAGCACGGCGCCGCCGATCAGGATCGCGGGGAGTATGGAGCCGGCGAGCGTGCCGGGGTTTCCGATCGGGAATCCGGGGCGATGATAGGGATTGCGCACATAGTAGTAGCAGATGCTGAGCAGGGCTCCGCCGGTCGCGATGAAGACATAGCCCCACAGCAGCCGGGGGACGTCACGGCTTTCGAGGCCCCACGCCAAGGCCACGGCCCAGGCCAGGGCCAGTGCGTAGAGTGCCGCTTGCCCGTAGGACAGGCGCGGGTCGTCGGACCAGCGCATGCTCGCGAAGGAGAACGCGACCCAGGCGGCCAGGAAGAGTTGCGCCCAGAACCACGGGCCGCGGCCGGTCTGTCGCGCGGGTGGCAGGATCGCGGACACCACCGATCGACCCGCCAACAACAGCAAACCGAAGACCGTGGCGAGGTGGAACGCGAAGTCCTTGATCTCGACACCGCGGACGGTGCGCACCGCACCGCCGAGGGCCATCAGGTCGATAAGAGGCTTGAGCCACGATCGGGGCGACCAGGGGATCGCACCGGGATAGCCGGCATCGGAGGGGGGGCTCATCAGGAAGAACGTGGCGGCCACGAGCAGCAATGCGCCGCCCAGCGCCGCGTGCGACAGGAGGCTGCGCAAACGATGTCCGGTGGGAGCAGTTTGCGGGGGCGGTGCCGGCTGCGTGGTCATGCGTGGATCCTCCGCGGGTTCGTCTGCGCCTGGCCGGAGCAATCGTCGAGCCCGTTTTTCGGCAGGGGGACGGTTCCGCCGTGTACAGCTCCGCCGCCCGCGGGCGCGTCGATTATTGCGGGGCTCCACCGGTTGGAAACCGGTGCCACATCGTGTGGAGCTCCGCCGCGCGCGGGCGCGTCGATCATTGCGGGGCTCCACCGGTTGAAAACCGGTGCCACATCGTGTGGAGCTCCGCCGCGCGCGGGCGCGTCGATTATTGCGGGGCTCCACCGGTTGAAAACCGGTGCCACATCGTGTGAAGCTCCGCCGCCCGCGGGCGCGTCGATTATTGCGGGGCTCCACCGGTTGCAAACCGGTGCCACATCGTGTGAAGCTCCGCCGCCCGCGGGCGCGTCGATTATTGCGGGGCTCCACCGGTTGGAAACCGGTGCCACATCGTGTGAAGCTCCGCCGTCCGCGGGCGTGCCGATTATTGCGGGGCTCCACCGGTTGAAAACCGGTGCCACATCGTGTGAAGCTC
>JALSRY010000096.1 GCA_026984555.1 Phycisphaerae bacterium | reverse complement strand
ATCATTGAACAAGCTGCGGTCGCCGGTCGCAGACTCCGCCGCGCTCATCCCGAGCACGTTGGGGTCTTCGTTGGGGTCCACGTAGTCCTGCTCCATGATCTCGGCCATCAGGTCTTCGGCGAGGATCAGCGCGCGTCGCTGGAGTGCGCTGTCGCTTTCTCCCTGCCGGACACCGCCGGCCACATTGAGGGCCGCCACGAGCATCACGCTGACCAGGACCATCGATATGACCATTTCGGCGAGCGTGAGCGCGCGCCGGCCGGTTTGGACGAGCGAGCGGCCGGTCGGGCCGCGCCTCCGAGGTCCGGGTTGGACGGAATCAGAACGGTTCATGGTTTGCTCACCTCGGGCTGGTTGAGCAACTGGATATCGCTTTCGGCCCGGCTGGCGGGGTCATCGGTGGTTTGCAGCGTGACGTGCACCGCATCGTACACGACGGGTGCCGCCGCCCAGACGATCGCGCGGCGGAGGATCGTGTGGGCTTCGTCGTTCAGGTGCACCATTTTGAAATGCTCGAAGAAATAATCGCCACCCCAGGGGAGCTTCACCCGTCGGGCGTTGGCGAGCTGTCCGTCGTTCAACCGGTCGTTGAGCTCGATGGTCAGCAGGGCCGCTTTGCTGTCGTCGTAGGTTGCCAGGATGCGGGCCCCGGGGGCCAGGTTGTCGGAGCATTCGTAGAGGATATCGTCCGTCGTACAGATCGTGAGCCAGTCTTCCGGGAATCCCGCCGTGATCGGATGCGCGCTGTCGAGGATCAGCATCGAAGACGTGCTCTTGGTCTGGCTCCCGTCGGCGATGCCGTAGCTGGACAGCAGGAATCCCTCCTCCGTCACCACCCCGAGCGACATGTTCCAAGCCTTGTCCTTGAACTTGTACGACAACACCCGCTCGGAGATATAGATCACGTCGGCCCCCGCCGCGACGGCGTCGAACGCGGCGCTGTCGGCACCGTCGTCCTGGATCACCACGTCGAAGCCCCAGGAGGTCAACAAGTCGTAACGCTGCGTGTCGTCCGAGCCGAGGCTACCCGCGTTGCCGACGACCAGCACGACACGGGGCGTGTGGGTCAGCGCCGCGGTCGTCTTGGTGTAACTGATCGAGAAGCTCCGGACGCTGGGGCAGACCGTCACGGGCGTGGCGCCGTTGTACGAACGTGTCAGCGGATCGCCCGCCGTGCCCGACCAGGCATACCGGATCGTCTCGTCACCGGGCGCCCCGTGGCCGCGGTCCGCGACGGTACACGTGATCGCTTCCGAGCCGGGCTCGGTGAGGGTGACGGCGTACATCAGGTCGGCGGCGATCTGGTCCACCGCCTCGACGGCTTCCGCGTTGACCGCCGACGCCCGGTCCGAGACGGGCAGCGCGTGGGAGGCGATGAGGACGGCGGACATCATGGTGGCGGCGAGCAACGACAGAATCGCGGCGCTGACGATCATTTCCGCCAGCGTGAACCCCCGCCGCCGCCCGTTACTCGGAAACACCGGCTTCTCCTGTGCTTGCTTCGATCGTGATGGTCCGCGTTTCGTTGCCGATCCACACGACGATCGTTCCTCCGCTGTCCGGCATGCCGTACATGTCGTAGGTCAACACGCTGTCGCCACCGCAATCGACGCTCAAGGCGGAGATTTCGTAGGGCGTCTGCGAGAGGTTGGCGGTGTAGGTTTCGCTCGGTCGGTTGGGGTTGGCCAGGCCGACCAGCTCGTAGCGCAACTGCGAGGGGTAGAACTGCACCGTCTGGGACACGCTGGCGATGCGGGCGTGGCGCTGGGCCAGGCGCAGATCGGCGACGATCCGGTTGGCGGCCGCGTCGGCCCGCTGGCGGCGAATCGAGCCGGCGAAGCGTGGTATCGCCAGCGCCGCCAGGATCGCGACGAAGGTCAGCACGGTCATCAGCTCGACAATCGTGAACGCCCGGCGGCGGCGTGGCTTCCGCGGTGCGGGTGGCGGCATCATCGTATTGGTGACGTCGATCGGCATCATTTGCGCATCCAGCGACCCCACGGGCGCGTCGCCCGCTATTCGCGTCTATCGTTCGAAGGGCCGGTCGACTTCGATAGGACGGGGCGAACCATTTGGCTGAACTTTTGCCCACCGGTCGCCGATTTGAGTATGGGAAAGTCTGATATCCGCGGCGTCTTAGCGAAGGGCGGCGTCCGATATCGAAACCACGAGCGCAAGGTGTTCCTCTGTTGGCGTCCGGGCGGGCGCTTGCGAAGCGCTCGCGTCGTGCAGCGCCCGATGGGCAGGTTGATCCATGATGCGGATGAAACGGATGTCGTCCACCGGCGGCAATTCGCGCAGATACTTCTTTTCGTGCGTCCTGTGGGCCACAGGCCTGGTTTTCGCGTGGCACCCAGCCGGGGCGGCGGCCGGACAGGGCGTCGCCGCCGCCGGCGCCACGCCCATCCAGGTGGCCACCGACGAGAACTCGATCAAGGTGTCCGAAACCGGCCGGCTCGACGTACACGTGCGCAACACGCCCATCAGCGCGGTGCTCGAGATGCTCAGCTACCAGGCGCGCACGAACATCGTCTCAAGCACCTCGATCACCGGGAACGTCTCGGCCAACCTCTACGGCCTGACGCTCGAACAGACGCTCGATGCGATCCTCACGCCCAACCACCTGGAGTTTCGCAAAGTGGGGCCGGTGATCTACGTGGGCACGCCCCAGGAAATGTCGGCCTATGGTCCCCCGCCCCAGGCCCGCGTGTTTCGACTGCGCTATCTGCCCCGCGCCGAGGCCGCCCAGGCGGTCAAGCCGCTGCTCAGCCCGGCGGGTTCCATCGCGGAGGTGGGCAGCTCCCAGCAAAAGGCCGCGGGTGGGGGCGCGTCGGCCACTTCCATGGATGCCGAGTACACCGACGCCGGTTCGGACTACCTGATCGTGCGGGATTTCAAGCCGCAGCTCGACGCGATCGCCAAGCTGCTCGCGCAGATCGACGTGCGGCCCAAACAGGTGCTCGTCGAGGCCACGATCCTCCGCGCCACGCTCAACGAGGATAACCAGCTCGGCATCGATTTGAGCTACCTCGGCGGGGTTGATTTCCAGAACGTCAACAGTGTCAGCGCCGCCGGCGAAAACCTCACGACCGGCGCGTTGCCGCCCGACCAGTTGCAAAACACGACGCTCAACGTCAATACGCGGATGATCGGCAGCTTCCCGGGCGGCGGTCTGACGCTCGGCATCATCCACAACAACGTCGCCGCGTTCATCCGCGCCCTCGAGGAAGTCACCGACGTCACGGTGCTCGCGAATCCCAAGGTCATCGCCCTGAACAAGCAGCCGGGCGAAGTCATCGTCGGTCGCCGCGACGGGTACCTGACGACCACCGTGACCCAGACCGCCGCCATCCAGAAAGTCGAGTTTCTCGAGACGGGAACCCAAATCCGTTTCCGCCCCGTCATCAACGACGACGGCACCGTTCGGCTGACGGTCTGGCCCAAGGACAGCAACGGTGGTCTGACCGCCGCCAACCTCCCCTTCGAGGAAACCACCGAGGCCCACTCGCACATCATCGTCGAGGACGGCCACACGGTGCTGATCGGCGGGTTGTTCCGCGAACGGACCGTGAGCTCGCGGGCGCAGGTTCCGATACTGGGCAACGTGCCCGGGCTGGGGGCGTTGTTCAGCCGCCAATCCGACCAGACGGTTCGTGAAGAGGTCATCATTCTCTTGACGGTCCACGTGCTCAAGAACACGGAAAGCGAGGACGCCCGCTTCGCCGAGCTGCTCCACGACGCCGAGCGCATCCGCGTCGGCGCCCGGCGGGGCCTGATGGCGACGGGGCGTGAACGGCTGGCCCAGGCGTTCTACCGGGAGGCGCTCGCGCAGGCCCGCGCCGGGCACCGCGGCCGCGCCCTGCTCAACGCCCGCATGGCGCTGAACAACTACCCCCGCCACTACGACGCGTTCCGG
>JALSRY010000095.1 GCA_026984555.1 Phycisphaerae bacterium | reverse complement strand
GGCTCGCGGATCGGCGGGGAGAGAACGCGCGTACCACCTGCATGAATGGCTTGGCGACAGGATGCCCGAACACGCCGCGCCGCCGGACGGCTCGCGGGCCCGGCGCGGCGTCGCACTCGAACGGCCCAGACGGATTGTCCTGGGGAGGCAAACGTCGGGTCGGCCGGACCGGGCGTTCGACCTCGCGGGCGGGCGGGTCGTATCCGGCGTGCGGGCGCGGGCTGGTTCCGCCGCGGGCGGCATGATGCCACGAGAGGGAGTCAGAGCAAGTGTCTCGATACTTCCGCAACATCTACCAGACGGTCACCACGATCCTGATCGGAATGCGGATCACGCTGCGATACTACTTCGCCAAGACGGTGACGCTCCAGTACCCGGATGTCGCCCCGGTCTTGCAGCCGCGGTTCCGCGGGTTCCACTATTACGAAATCGAAAAGTGCATCGCTTGCGACCAGTGCGCCCGGGCCTGCCCCGTGGACTGCATCTACATCGAGAAGAGCGGGCCGCGCAAGATCGACAAGGCCTCCGGCGTCGCCAAGGGCGGCGCAATGCAGCGGTACGCGATCGACTACGCCAAGTGCATGTTTTGCGGGTTGTGCACCGAGCCGTGCCCGACCGACTGCATCCACATGGGTGACAACCACGACCTGTCGTCGTATGACCGGGCCAGCCTGGTCATCGAGTTCACGGAGTTGGCCAAGGAGGGTCTCCAAACGCCGATGCCGCTCTGGGCACAGCGCGACGATTTGCCCGAATGGGCGGCGCAGCGCAAGGCCCGCTGGCTCGAACGGGCGCAGCCCAAACAGGAAAAAATGCTCGCGGCCCTCGAGCCCAGCGAGATACCCAAGGCCAAGAAACCGGCCAAACCCGCCGCCGCGGGCGACACGCCCAAGCCCGCCCCGGCCAAACAGCCGCCGGCCGCTGGTTCCGACAAGACCGACGCGAAATGACATCGGCCTGATCGCCGATCGGGAGACATGCCCATGCTCGCCGCCGTTTCGGAAAGTCCCGCATCCCTGCTCCAGGGAATCCTGATCTTCGTCGTCGCCGGTGTCGCCATGATCGTGGTGGCGCTGGCGCTGGGCGCGTTGATCCGCCGGCGTCTGCCCCACCGCGTCAAGGGCGAGCCGTACGAGTGCGGCGAACCGACCATCGGCGAAAGCTGGGTGCAGTTCGACCTGCGTTTCTACGTCGTGGCCCTCGTGTTCGTGATCTTCGATGTCGAAATCGCCCTGTTCTATCCCTGGGCGGTGATTTACAAACAGTCGGGCGTCGCCGGGCTGGTCGATATGCTCTTTTTCTTCGGCGTGCTGGTCGTGGGGTTCCTGTACCTGTGGCGGTTCGGGTACCTGGAGTGGGTACGTTCCACCGCGGCGCAGCAGCGAGCCGAGCGTTAGGCTCGATCCGGCCCGCACGTGAACCGGGCCCGCCGGCGGACGAACCGCCGGAAACGGCTCTCCCCCCTCGGAGTGAGGCTTGAGCAGTGAGCTGGATTGAAAACCGATTCGAAGACAACCTGATCATCACCAGCCTCGACTGGGCGATCAACTGGGCGCGCAAGAGCAGCATCTGGCCCATGACCTTCGGCATCGCCTGTTGCGCCATCGAGATGATGGCGGTCGGCGCCAGCCGGTTCGACCTCGACCGCTTCGGCGCCGGGGCGTTCCGCGCCACCCCACGCCAGGCCGACCTGATGATCGTCGCCGGCACCGTGACGTACAAGATGGCCGACCGCGTGCGGCGACTCTACAACCAGATGCCCGAACCCAAATACGTCATGGCGATGGGGGCGTGCACGATCGGCGGCGGGCCGTACTTCAAGCACGGTTATCACGTCGTCAAGGGTGTGGACCTGGTCGTGCCGGTCGATGTGTACGTGCCCGGCTGTCCGCCCCGGCCCGAGTCGTTGCTCGAAGGCCTCATGCGGCTCCAGGACATGATCACCCACCAGACCCTGGCACGCCAGCCGGAGGCGGTGACGGCTTAGACAGCGTGGAACCCGGACCACTCGAACCAGGCAGGACAATGATGGCCCCTGAAGCAGTCCTCGAAATCATCGAAAAGCAGTTTCCCGACGAGGTCATCGATCTCGTTCCCGAGGGCGTACACCCGCACGCCGTCGTCAAGCCCGATCGCTGGCACGACATCGCGCTGTTCCTGCGCGACGACGAGCGGTTGCGGTTCGACTGGCTGCGCTGCGTCACCGGCGTCGATCACATCGAGGACAAGATCTTCACGTTGGTCTACGACCTGCACGCCACGCTGCCGGCAGAAACGCCGAGCGGAATCTGGAAAGTGCGCAACGAAATCGCGATCAAGGTCCGCGTGGATCGGGACGACCCGCACGTTGCCTCGGTCGCCGACGTCTGGCCCGCCGCGAACTGGCACGAACGCGAGGTCTACGACCTGCTCGGGGTCGTCTTCGACGGCCACCCCGACCTGCGCCGGATCCTGTGCTGCGACGACTGGGTCGGCCACCCGCTGCGGAAGGACTACGAGTACCCGCTGGAGTTCCACGGCATTCCCGCGGTGACCGAATTCGCCCAGACCCGGCCCCAGCACTGAGCGAGGTTCGGCATGCGCCCGACGCGCGGCAGCGTTGTGTCATCGCGGGCATCCGCCTTCCGCTGGCGGCGCTTGGCGGCTGCGTGCATCCTGCTGGCGGGCTGTGCGGGCTGCCACAGCGGCAGACAAACGGTGCGGGCCAGGGAGCTCGCCGCGATCCCCGGCCTGTCGGTCGTCGAACGCGACGATACGTTCCTGCGCATCAAGCAGGCCGATACCGGCGGGCGGCTGCGCGTGGCCGGGCGGGAAGTGGACGAGGCGGAGTTGCGCGCCGGTGACCGCTTCACCCTCGTCGATGATGCCGGCCGGCCGGTCGCGTACCGCATCCTGATCGTCCGCGAGGACCGCGTCGTGCTCAAGCGCACACGCTCGATCGACCGGACGGCCACCGGCGGAGGCGTGCGCACGACCGAGGACGTCGTCGCGGTTTCGCCGTACAACCTGGAAAAGCCGGGCCCGACGCCCGGGCCCTCGTGAGAACGGGCGGCCGCCGGGCCGGCCCCGCAAGCGAAATACGGGTAGCCCAATCATGACCGAGCAAACACTGACGTTTCAACCCGACATCGACATCGACTTCAAGCGCGACGATCTGGCCGATCTGCCCACCGAGGAGATGCTGATCAACATGGGTCCGCAGCACCCGGCCACCCACGGCGTGCTGCGCGTGGTGATCCGCACCGACGGCGAGATGGTCATGGAGGCCATCCCCCATATCGGCTACCTGCACCGCTGCGCCGAGAAGATCGGCGAAAACCTCCAGCCCTACCAGTTCGTTCCCAAGACCGACCGCATGGACTACCTCGCCGCCATGAACAACAACCAGGCCTTCGCCATCGCCGTCGAGCAACTCGCGGGGATCGAGGTGCCCGAACGCGGCCGGTACATTCGCATCATCGCGGCCGAGTTGAACCGGATCGCATCGCACCTGGTCAGCTTCGGCACCTACGGTCTGGACATGGGCGCGTTCACCCCGTTTCTCTACTCGTTCCGCGAGCGCGAGTACATCCTCGACCTGCTCGAAGCGCTCTGCGGCGCGAGGCTTACATATTCCTATATCTACCCCGGCGGACCCAACCACGACCTCCCCGAGGGTTTCGCCGACAAGTGCCGCGAGTTCCTCGACTACTTCGAGCCCAAGGTCGATGAATACAACGACCTGCTGAGCTTCAACCACATCTTCGTCAAACGTACCGCCGGCGTCGGCGTCATCTCCGCCGAGCGGGCCATCGCCTACGGGCTCAGCGGCCCGGTGCTGCGGGCCTGCGGCGTCCGGTGGGACTTGCGCCGCACGCGACCCTACGAAATCTACGACCGCTTCGACTTCGAAATTCCGATCGGGATCGAGGGCGGCTCCGACGGCATCCCGGCCGGCGTCGTGCCCGGCGATTCGTGGAACCGCTATTTCGTCCGCATGCTCGAGATGAAACAATCCGTGCGGATCATCCGCCAGGCGCTCGACCAGATGCCTGCCGATGGCCCCGTCGCCGCCAAGAACGCCAAGAACGCCAAGCTCCCCAAGGGCAGCGTCTATTTCGAAGGCGAAAACCCCCGCGGCCAGCTCGGTTTCTACATCGAGGGCGACGGCTCCAAGATCCCCTACCGCGTCAAGGCCCGCGGCCCCAGCTTCTGCAACCTGTCGATCCTCACCGAGGTCTGCCGGAACCTGCTCATCGCCGACATGCCCGCCGTCATCGGCAGCATCGACGTGGTCATGGGCGAGGTCGATCGGTAAACACGCTCCCGCCCCCGCCGCCTCAGTCGCCGTCCTGCGCCGGCAGGACGCGGCCGGCGCATGCGCCGAAACCGATCCGCACCCCCACCCCTTCGCACCAACCCCGCATGATCACCGTGTCGCCGTCCTCGAGAAACCGCCGTTGCTCTCCACCCGGCAACACCAGCGGTTTCGTCCCCCGCCAGGCGAGTTCGAGCATCGAGCCGTAGCTCTCCGGCGTCGGCCCGCTGATCGTACCGGAGGCCATCAGGTCACCCGGCCGGACGTTGCAACCCGTCACCGTGTGGTGCGCGAGCTGCTGAATCATGCTCCAATACAGGTACCGGAAGTTCGATCGGCAAATGACGTGCGGCTCCGCCAGCCGCGGCGTTTGCAGCGCGACCTCCAACCGAATGTCGTAGCTCC
>JALSRY010000094.1 GCA_026984555.1 Phycisphaerae bacterium | reverse complement strand
GGCCATGCACGGCTACGATCCATTTCCCTGGCAGCGCATGCTCGTCGAACACGTGCTGCGCGACGCAACCTGGCCGGAGGGCATCGACCTGCCCACCGCCGCCGGCAAGACCGCCTGCCTCGACGTAGCGGTTTTCACGCTGGCCGCCGACCTTGACGGCGACAACCGCCCGGCTCTGCCACGACGAATCTTCTTCGTCGTCGATCGGCGCATTGTCGTAGACGCCGCCCACGATCGCGCCTGCCGCATCGCCGAAAAGCTGCGCAGCGCCACCGACGGTGTCGTAGCCGAAGTCGCCCGGCGGCTGCGGGGCATCGCCGACGACAACGCAGCGGGACGCGCCGACCCGCTTCACGTTTCGCGCCAGCGCGGCGGGATCGCCCGCGACGATGCCTGGGTTCGCGACCCGACCCAGCCGACCATCGTTACCGGCACGGTCGATCAAGTCGGCTCGCGCATGCTCTTCCGCGGCTACGGGCCCCGACAACTCAGCCAGTCCATCCACGCGGCGATGGTCGCTTCCGACAGCCTCATCCTGCTCGACGAAGCCCACTGCGCCCGCCCATTCATGCAGACCGCCCGGCGCGTGCGAACCTACACGGGCGACAACTGGGCCCGCCAACCCGTCACCCGACCGCTCCAGTTTGTTGTGCTTTCGGCCACTTTGCCGGAAGAAATCGACACCGATCGCCGGTTCCCGCAGGACCGCCCAGCGGCGCTCGATCACCCCCTCTTGCGGCAACGGACCGAGGTGGCCAAGCCCGCCACGCTGGTCGTGGCCACGAAAACGCCACCGAAGCCCAGGCGCGGCCGCCGCGGACTCGGCGAGCTCGTTCCCGCGGCGCAGGGCGACAAACTGGTTCAGCACGCCGCGAACCTGGCCGTCGAATTCGCCATCCACAAAGAGCACCGGCGTGTCGCCGTGATGGTCAATCGCGTCGCCACCGCGACGGCCATCTACGAACAGCTCCACGCCGAACAGGAGCGTGGGGATGCCCCCCTCGCCGCCGATGTCGTACTGCTGACGGGTCGCATGCGCCCTGTCGACCGCGACGAAGTCGTGAACAGGTGGGAGCGCCACCTGCGCGCCGGCGCCGCCGACACTCCACCACGGCCTATCATCGTCGTGACCACCCAGTGCCTCGAGGTCGGTGCGGACTGGGACTTCGATGCCCTGGTTACCGAGTGCGCCGCCATCGATGCGCTCCAGCAGCGTTTCGGACGCCTCAACCGTTTGGGGAGCTTTGAGCATACCAGCGCCGCGATACTGCACCGCAAGAAAGCCCCCATCAAGAAAACCGACGACGACCCGATCTACGGGCGGGCGCTCGACGAAACGTGGAACTGGCTCGCGACCCGCGCCGACGACAACCAGTGTGTCGATTTCGGCATCGCCGCGATGCACGCCGCGTTCGAACAAGACCCCGCCAAGCAACACGACCTGGCCGCTCCTTCCGCCGACGCCCCGGTCCTCCTGCCGGCACACCTCGACCTGCTGTGCCAGACATCCCCCCAACCCCGGCCCAGCCCGGATGTATCCATCTATCTCCACGGCCCGCAGCGCGGCGTTCCCGAAGCACGGCTCGTCTTGCGCTGCGATCTGGCCGACGGCGACCCCCGCGAACCGAACATTGGGGAGCAGTGGCTGACCACTGTGGGCCTGCTACCACCCGTCGCCGGCGAAATGCTCCCGATCCCCCTCCATCGTCTCCGCGCCTGGCTCGCCGACCGCGATCTCGCGAAGACCGCGACATCCGATGGCGATGTCGAAAGCCAGCGCGGCGACGACGAACACGACCAGCCCCCGGTCGGCACCCTGGCGTTCCTGTGTTGGCGTGGCCGCCAGGACTCCACCATCAGCCCCAACCCGCGTGACGTGCGCCCCAACGAGATCGTCGTGGTGCGTGCCGCCACCGACACAGACCGCAAGGCGCTTCGGCGTCTCGGACCATACTTCGCTGCGCCACCTGACGGCCCGCAAAGCTGGGACGTCACCGAGCGGGCCCGCGTCGCCGGCGGCCGGCGCGTCGTGCTCCGCGTCACCGCTGATGTGCTGGGGCCGCTCGGAAACCTAACCTCCGTGCGCGAGCTGCTCTCCTGGGCAACCAGCGATCCGGAGGAACGTGATCCGTCCGGTTGGGTCGAGCACATCCAGGCCATCGCCGGCGAAACCGACAAGCGCCTCCCCGCCTGGCTCGGGAACATCGCCAAGACGCTCACCGCCCATGCCGAGAACGTCATCGTCGAATCCCACCCCGCCGCGCCGGCGACGGGTGCGGATGGCAGCGACGGCGTGATCCTTTATGGCCCCCGCGCCGCGAACGAGCGAACCGAGGCCGATTTCCCCGATGGCGACGATACCGCATCTGAAGCCGACTGCCCGTTGACGATCGAGCACCACGTCGGCGATGTCGCCCAATGCGCTGGGCGATTCACCGGCCGCGCGCTCGACAATCCCGACCTGCACACCGCCCTCGCGCTGGCCGCTCGGCTCCACGACGCCGGCAAGGCCGACGAACGATTCCAGGATCTTCTCCATTTCAACGCCCGAACCGAATCGCAAATGGAAAACCAACTCCTGGCCAAGTCTCGCCGAGTGCCACGAACCCACCGGACTCGTCGCCGCATCAGGCAGATCGTCGGCCTGCCCGAACGCTTCCGTCACGAAATGCTATCCATGCAACTCGCGGAAGCCTGCGGCCGCCTGCCAAACGACCCGATCCTGCGCGACCTCGTGCTACACCTGATCGCCAGTCACCACGGCCACGCCCGGCCGTTCGCTCCCGTCTGCGAAGACGACCAGCCGCCGGACGTCTCCGTGGATCTCAACGGCCTTTCGCTTTCCATCAGCGGCAACCAACGCCGCGAGCACCCCGCCCACCGGATCGATTCCGGCGTCGCCGAGCGATTCTGGCGACTGACCCGGCATTTCGGCTGGTGGGGTTTGGCCTACCTCGAAGCTCTGCTCCGCCTCGCCGACTGGCGCGCCAGCGAACACCCGTCGCCTTCTGCACCCATGCGGCACAACCGATCGGAGGTACTGACCCCATGAGCACCATTACGCTCACCGGACTGCGCGCCGACAATCCGCTGGCCTTCCTGGCCGCGCTCGGAACCCTGCGCGTGCTCACGCTCGCCCACCCCGACGATCCCCCGCGCATGGGCTGGACCACCCACGCCGGGGCCTGGCGCCCGGTGCTGCAATCTTCCGATTCCGCATTGGCGGATCGCGCCGCGCTGATCGATAGGCTCCACCAGGTATTGGCATCCAAGTGTCACACTAAGCCGTTCTCATTTGCCGACAATACCTGCACCACACCAGATATATTCCGCTCTTTCGTTTGTGCCGCCGTCGCGGACTGCACGCAGAGCGATCGCCGCAATGCCGACTATGCCGCCGCGTTCGGCTGCGAGTGCCTCACCGACAGTCAGGGCCGCGTCGCCGACACCGCTTTGCGCACCATGAGCGGCGCCGGCCACCAGCACTTCCTCAAGTTCATGACCCAACTCTGCGAGTCCACCGAGGCTACTCAACTCGACGAAACCCTATTCGGCCCCTGGCGATGGCAGGATCCACAACCCAGCATGCGCTGGGATCCGCTCGACGATCGCCGTTATGCGCTCCGCTGGCGCAATCCCACCCGCGACAAGATCACCACCGTCCGCGGTGCCAATCGCCTGGCCGTCGAGGCCCTGCCACTGTTCACAACCGCCCCCGTCGGCGGCAGGCTCGAAACCATAGCATTCAGCGACAAAGAGTGGACTTGGCCCGTATGGTCGTGCAGTATCCCTCTGCCGGTCATTGCCTCGACGTTATCTTTGCCCGAGTTGCAACAAAGACCACTGCCCTGGACCGCACTGCGTGCCCGCGGTATACATGGGGCATTCTGTTCCACTCGACTGACCGTCGGCCAGTATCGCAACTTCTCGCCCGCTCGAGCAGTGGAGTAACGCCATGCTGATCCTCGCTTCTCTCTCCGGCATCCAGGACTTCCTCTTCGACGTCCGCGAATCCGGCGGCGGGCAGGCGCGCTCGCTGCGGTTCCGCTCCTTCCGGATCCAGCTCATGGCCGAGTGCGTAGCCTTGCGTTTGCTCCAGGCCGCTGGGCTGCCGCACGACCGGCTCCTGTTCTGCGCCGCGGCCAAGGTCTGCATCGACGCCGACGGCCTTCCTGACGCCGACGTCGAGCGAGTCGGCCAAGTCGCCCGTGAGCTCGCGCAGCGACTGCTCGACGAGACCCACGGCCGGTTGCGCCTCGCGGTCGTGATCAGACCCCGCACCGGCAGCTTCGCCGAGACGTTCTCCAAGGCCGGCCAGGAGCTGGCGATCCGCAAACTCCAGCCGTTTCGTGACCTGTCGCACGCTGGCAATGGATGCACCTGGCCCGCCACCGGCCTGCTCGTATCCCCGCCGTGGGACCGCGACGCGGAAGCCGAGTACGACGCAAAGCTGGGCACCAAGCTGACCGACGCCCATTGGCTCACCATCAGCGCCACGAATGGCCAACCCGCCAGCGGCGACCGCATGCTTGGCGTGCGAATCGGCTACGATGCAACCGAGCCGGCGGGGACCACCGGCCTGCTCTCGTGCAGCAACCTGCGCGATCCCGACCAGCCACCCCGCACCGACGCCAAGGCTCGCTTCCGCCCGCGCCGCCTTGCCCGCCACGTCCCGACCGATTCACGAGGCAATCGCATCGAGTTCCTCGAT
>JALSRY010000093.1 GCA_026984555.1 Phycisphaerae bacterium | reverse complement strand
GCTCGGGATGAAATAACGCACGTCGGCGCCACCCGCCGCCAGGACGTGCCAGAGGATGGCCGTCGCGCTGATCCCGTCCACATCGTAGTCGCCGTAGACGACGATGCGCCGGCCGGCGCGGGCGGCTGCGGCAAGCAGACGACCGGCCTCGACCGCACCGGGTAACGCCTCGGGCGGCAAGAGCCCGGACCAGTCGGGAGACAGAAAACGCCGAACGTCGGCGGCACTGCCCACCTCGCGGTTGAGCAGAATCTGGGCCAGCAGCGGCGAAATGCGGGCCTCGCGCGCCAAACGCTCACACTCGGGTCGACGCGGCGCGATGATCCACTCACAATCTGTCGTGATGGGCGGTGACAGCGCCGGCTCCTTCCTTCCTCTCGGCTTGCCGGCCGAGAGTGTAGCCGCCCCCGCCGACAGAATACAGCGACGAACACCGGGGAAACGAGACGCTGGCGGCTACGGCCCCGGCGCGGTCGGCCGGGTGGTGGGCTGCGTGGCGGCCGCCTGCGCATAGCGCGAGGCCGTGGCCCGGTACTGCTCGCGGGCCGCGTCCGTCGGGGCCAGCTCGACCGCGCGCCGCTCGATCCGGGCCGCCGCGCGCGCGTCGCCGCAATCGAACAACACACGCGCGTAGGTGTCGCAAATCCGCGGATCGTTGCCCTTGCAGTTGTCGTACGCACGCCGCGCCGCACGCCGGGCGAGGTCGAGATCACGCACGATCAGGCCCGGCTCGGTGGCGATCACCCACGCGAAATCGTTGAGCAACAGCGTGTCGTCGTGCCCCCACGCGAGAACCTTCTCGCCGACCGGCCGCGCGTCGCGCGCCCGCGTGATCGACCGCGCCATCTGGAGGTACTGCAACTTGGCCGAACGCGCCCGCGCAAGACGTTTGCTACGCGCCAGGTCGAGCCGGCCGGCGAGCAGGTCCGCCACCGCTTCGTCCAGTCCGCCCGCGGGATGACCGATCCACACCACCCGTCCGCGCGTGTCGATCAGGAACGCTTGCGGAATGCTCATCACCGCGAACCCACCCAGGTACGCACGCGTCGTGCGCGCCCCGCGATCCACCGCCACGCGATAGCCGATCCGGTCGCCGAGCTGCCCCACGAAGGCCCGGACCGTCGCGGGCGACTCGATGCTGATGCTGACGACGATCACCCCGCGGTCGGCATACTTGTGGGCCAGGGCGGTGAGCGCTGGAATCACCGCTCGGCAATACGGCGACTTCGTCGACCAGAACTCGACAACGTACACGTGCCCGCCCGTACCGCCCGCAAGCGACACCGGCGGCCCCTTGATCCAGGTGTTCACCACCAGCGGCGGCGCTGGGTCGCCCGGTTCGCGGCCCGCCGCCGGCGACAGCGGCCAGAGCACCACCGCCGCGACCAGCGACAGCGCAGTCCCCAGCCGTCGCGCCCGCGCGTGACACCCCGGGGCGGTCGTGCGTGGTTGGAAACGTTGGTCGTTCATGTTCGCTCTTTGCAGCAGCAGCCACGGACCGCCCGGCGCGACAGCAGGGCAGCCTCCAACGAGTATACCACGTCGCCGATGGTCATCGTCCGGTTCGGCGGCCGGTGATGACGTCCCCGGGAGGCGGCGAGGAGGACGGCGCCTCGCGCGGACTCGGAACCATACCGGACGGGGGCCGGTCGCCGGGCCGGGCCCATCCCGGAAGGGCGGCTCGCGTTTCGCCGCGCGTCGTGCTGGCCAGAGCGTGCTCGGCGAAGTATCCTTCATCGCTTTGTGCGAAACGTCAGCGAAGGTCCGACCCCCCCGAGGGGTGTACGGAGGTGGTGATGTTTGAGCCTCTGCCAGCCCGGTTCGATTTCCCGGAAGCGGAGAAACGCGTGCTCGAGTTCTGGGACGAGCACGACATCTTTGAGCGAACACTCGCCGCGCGGCGGGGATGTACGCGCTTCGTCTTTTACGAAGGACCACCGACGGCCAACGGTCTGCCGCACCCGGGCCACTGCCTGACGCGTGCCATCAAGGACGCCTTTCCCCGCTACCAGACGATGTGCGGCAAACTGGTCGAACGCAAGGCCGGCTGGGACACGCACGGCCTGCCCGTCGAGGTCGAGGTCTGCAAGGAACTCGGCATCCACTCGAAGGATGAGATCGAGCAGTACGGGGTCGAGAAGTTTATCAGGAAATGTATCGAGAGCGTTTTCAAATACACCCGCCAGTGGGAGCACATGACCCGCCGGCTGGGGTTCTGGGTCAATCTCGACGACGCCTACGTCACCTACCACCAGAGTTACGTCGAGAGCGTCTGGTGGGGGTTGAAGAATCTCTTCGAGCGCGGGTTGCTCTACCAGGGGCATAAGGTCGTCTGGTGGTGGGCCCAGGGCGGCACCGCGCTCTCCGCCGGCGAAGTCGGCGAAGGCTACCGCACGGTCGATGACCCGAGCGTATTCGTGCGCTTCCCCCTGGCGGATCCGGGCGTCGTCGCCAACCACATCGACGGTCTCGATGCCGGCAAGAAGGTTTCGCTGCTGGTCTGGACCACCACCCCCTGGACGCTGATCAGCAATCACTTCGCCGCCGTGCATCCGGAGCTGGAATACGCGCTGGTCTACGATGCCGCCGGCGACGAGTACCTCTTCATCGCCCGCCCGCTGGTCGAGCAGATCGCGGCGAAAGTCAAGCGCGAGCTGAAGACGGTCGGCAAGGTGATGGGAACCGACATGGTCGGCTGGCGCTACGTGCCACCGTTTGACGGGTACTGGCGGCAACTGGGCGAAAAAACCGCGGCGCTCAAGGCCGGCGGCCAGGAGCCCATCGGCTGGCGGGTCGTGGCGGCCGACTTCGTCACGCTGGACGCCGGCACAGGACTGGTGCACCAGGCGCCGGCCTACGGCGAGGTGGATTTCGACCTGCTCCAGAACGAGCGGGCACGCTTTGCCGACTTCGACGCGGTGCCGCTGGTCAACGCGGTGGCGCCCGACGGCACGTTCACCGACGAGGCGCCCGCGGCCTATCGCGGCCGGTGGGTCAAGGATTGCGACAAGGAGATCATCCGCGAACTGCGGGAGCGCGGCGTCCTGTATCACAGCGAGACCTACCGCCACGAATACCCCTTTTGCCCACGGGCCGAGGAAGACCCGCTGATCCAGTACGCCCGCAAGAGCTGGTTCGTGCGGACCAGCCGGTTCAAGGAGGAGTTCCTCAAGAACAACGAGGCGATCCATTGGTTGCCCGAGCACATCCGCGAAGGCCGCTTCGGCGACTTTCTGCGCAACAACGTGGACTGGGCGCTGTCGCGCGAGCGCTTCTGGGGCACGCCGCTGCCGATCTGGGTGTGCGAGCAGACCGGCAAGATGGAGGCGGTCGGCTCGTATGACGAGTTGCTGGCCAAGCCCGGCGTGAGTGGCACGGAGGTCTGGGAACGCGCCAAGGCGGCCGACCCGGACCTGCCCGAGCATCTCAAGGTGCACAAACCGTACATCGACGCGATTTGCTACGACAGTCCGTTTGCCGCCGGAGCGCGGATGCGCCGCGTGCCCGAGGTGATCGACTGTTGGTGGGACGCCGGCAGCATGCCCTTCGCCCAATGGGGTTTCCCCCACGCCGCGGGCAGCGTCGGTACGTTTGCCGAGCGCTTTCCGGCGGACTTCATCAGCGAGGCGATCGACCAGACGCGCGGGTGGTTCTACGGCCTGCTGGCGATCAGTACGTTGCTGTTCGGCCCGGAGGGAAGTCTCAAAGAAAGCAAAACCACAGAGCTGGCGCCGGTGGCCGACAAGCCCTACCCCCATCCCTACAAGACCTGCATCGTGCTGGGGCACGTAATGGGCGAAGACGCCCTGAAGATGTCGAAGCGCACCAAGAACTACAAGGAGCCCGACTACATCTTCGACCACTACGGGGCCGACGCGATGCGCTGGTACTTCTACAGTGCGCAGACGCCGTGGACCTCGATCCGGTTCCAGGAGGCGGCGATCCGCGACGCGCAGCGCGAGTTCCTGGTGCGGCTCTACAACGTCTTCAGCTTCTTCAACATCTACGCCAACATCGACGGGTTCGCCGTCCGGATGCCCGACGCGGGAGCGCGGCAGGACGGGGCGTGCCCTTGCGCGGCGCTGCGCGGCACGGGTTGGCGGCCCGTCGAACAGCGCTGCCAGATCGACCGCTGGATCATCAGCGAGCTGCACCGCACGATCCGTTTCGTGCGGGAAAAGATGGATGCGTTCGAGAATTACCCCGCTGCCGGGCGCATCAATGATTTCGTCGATGCCCTGTCCAACTGGTACGTCCGCCGCTGCCGCGAGCGCTTCTGGCGCTCTGCGAAAGACCAGGACAAGTGGGATGCGTACAACACGCTCTACGAGGTGCTGGTGGCCGTGGGCAAGCTGATCGCGCCGTTTACGCCCTTTTTCGCCGAGACGATCTACCAGAACCTCGTGCGCAGCGGATGCGACGCGGCCAATACCACCGGCGACACCTCCTCCGTACCCCTGAGCGTACACCTGTGCGCGTACCCGGCGGCGGACGAAACACTCATCGACGAGAACCTCGCGCAGGAAATGCACCTGGTGCGGCAGATCGTCTCGACCGGCCGGGCGGCGCGCACCGGCGCCAAGCTCAAGGTGCGCCAGCCGCTCGCGCGCGTCGAGGTCATCCTGGCGTGGTCGGAGTACGAATCCCGCTTGAAAGCTTACGCGGACCTGGTTGCCGAAGAACTCAACGTCAAACACGTCGAGTTCACGCGCG
>JALSRY010000092.1 GCA_026984555.1 Phycisphaerae bacterium | reverse complement strand
GGCGGGACCAGCAGCGGCGACGCGGCGATCGATCTCGACGACGATGCCCTGCGGCTGGCGATTCCCGCGGAAAACCGCGTTTACCAGGTGCTCGTCGATGCGCGCGACGGCAGCGCGTACGGCGGCACGGATCAGTTCGGTTGGGGACTCCAGTTCGCGGACACGTCGTACAATCGCGGCGCGTCGGATGATCCCGGCGCCGTCTTCGAGACGTTCGGCATCGATGCCATGTCCGACACCGGTGGGACGCTGAGCGTCCGGCTGGATACGGGTAACGAGATGCTCCGTTCGGTCCAGTTGGACAACGTGCGCGTCAGGGATGTCACCGATATCAACCGGATGGTCAACGGCGACTTCGAGTATTCCGACACGCGGCCGGTGGATTGGCGGTTTACGGCGGTCGCCGGCGCCGACGGTTCGGCCACGATCAGCCACGACGCTTACAGCGGCAACAACGCGGTACTGCTCGAGAGCACGGCGGCCGGCGGCGACCTGCTGCTCGATGTCGAGCCGTGGCGGATTCCCGTGCTGCCGGAGGAGAGCATTTACGTTCGCTTCCGGGCGAAGAAGGTTTCCGGCGGCAGCGGTGCCCACTTGCGCATCTCGTGTGCTCACTGGGACGCCAACCAGCAGTACATGTACATCGAGCCGACGGTCATGACCCAGCCCGACACCAGCGACTGGGGCACCTATTTCCTGAGCTTCACCACGACCGCCGACACCGCGTCGATCAACGTCGCGTTTCGCATCTGCGACGATTCCTACGTCAATACCGTCGGTGCCTACCTGATCGACGACGTCACAGTCGTCAACGCCGGGTTTGCCCCGCCGCTCGAGGGCAACATCCTGCACGACGGTGATTTCGAGGACATCCCCGGTGACGGCTGGGGTACCGAAGGCGGGTACCCGTGGTTCGACCTGTACGACACGATTTCGATTCCGTTCTGGCGGGTCTTCGCCGTCAGCGGGGCCTACGGCGGCGTCTACGGGCGCAGCGCGGCGGCCTCCAGCGGCGTGCTCGGTGTCGAGCTGTTTCGTACCGCGACCGGCCAGGGCGGCGACGGCGCCTTGGACAAGGACGATCCGGCGACGCGCGAGCTGATTCCGGCTGCCGAACGGATCTACCTGGCGCTGGCCGATGCCAAGGACGGCGGCATCCACGGCGGAACCCCGCTGGTGAACATCGGGATCCAGTTCCCTGGTGCCGGCCGGGGGTTCGGGTTCGATCCCGGCGCACAGTTCGAGACGTTTGGTGTGGTCGCCCGGTCGAACACGGGCGGAACCGCCAGCGTGCGTTTCGATCTCGGTGGCGATTTCGACCGCAGCGTCTACCTCGACAACGCCCGGCTGTACGACGTGACCTGGGACACCAACCGGATGGTCAACGGTGATTTCGAGAACTCCGACATCCAGCCGCTCAACTGGCGGTTTGCGACGGCGGGCGGAGCCGCCGGCTCGGCCACGATCAGCCACGACGCCTATTCCGGAAACAACGCCGTGCTGCTCGAACGCACCAACTCCGACGGCGACCTCGTGCTCGATCTCGACGGCGGTGGCATGCGTCTTCCGACTATCGGCGGCGAGACCTATCGTGTGAGCTTCGCGGCCAAGAAGGTAAGCGGGTCGGCCGATGCCCGGCTCAACCTGACGATCGCCCAGTTCGACGACAGTGAGGCGTTCGTGGACAACGTATTCGGCGCGGATTACGACCCCGGAACCGGCGCCTACACGACATACGTGAGCAGCGACCTCGTGGCCCAACGGGGCTACCTGGGCGTGGCGTTCCGCGTGTTGGACCCGAACGGTGTCCCGGTTCCCGGTGCGTACCTGATCGACGACGTACAGCTCGTGGCCGATGCTCCGCCGCCGCCGGGTGGTGGTGGAGAGAACCTGCTGGCGCAGGGAGACTTCGAGGACACGGCCGACGGCACGACCGTGACGGGGCACGACTTCATCGACACGAGCACGATCGACGGTTGGCGGTGTTTTGCCGTCAACGGCGCGTCGGCCAGCTTTACCGTGACCAGCGCCGCCGCCAGCAGTGGCAGCGTCGGCGTCGAGTACGTGCGCGAAGAGGATTACTCGGCTCCCGGCGACCGCGTGTTCGACGACGACGGGGAGCGCTTCGAGCTGCGGCCGGGGCTCTGGTACCATGCCGAGTTCTACGTCAAGAGCGGCAACGCTGACAATTCCGACCAGGAATACAGTTTCAGCTTCCCGCTGTTCGGGTGCGACTACACGGGGAACGAGCCCGGTAGTTACACGGGCGTGGCCACCAGCACCTGGCAGAAGGTCACCACGCCGCTGTTCCAGGTTGCCGACGAGTACAACGGGCACATCGCCTGGCGTGTGAGCGGCGATGACGGCGCGATCATCGTCGCCATGCCGTCGGTCATCGCCTCGGCCAGCAGTTGCCCGGGCGATCTCGACGGTGACGGGCAGATCAATCTGTCCGACCTGGCGATTCTGCTGGCCCACTACGGGCAGACCGGCACATATGCCGACGGTGACCTGAACTGCGACGGCGTGGTGGATCTGTCCGACTTGGCCATCCTGCTGGCATCGTACGGAACGCCGTGCTGACGCCGGCGCGATCGGGTCAAGACCAGGGAAACCTGTGCAATCGGTGAGTTGAACAGCCGCGGGGTCTTCGCATGGCGGAGGCCCCGCGGTCGCGTACACGGGCGACGCGGCGGCTGGTTGGGATCGGTCGGTGTTGGACGCGCGCGCCGCGGCGGTCGCCGCAATCTACACACACCACGGAGGCGTTTTCATGTTCGTCAAGAGCCGCTTGTGGATTCCCGGCGCGGCCAGCCTGGTTTTTTCGGCCGCCGTCGTCCTGGGCGCCCCGCAACACCCGCGGGCTGCGATCCTGGACCTGGTTCCCGGCGAAAAGGGGCACCCGGCACCGCTGGAACAAGCCCTGCGCCGCGCGGGGTTCGATGTAACCAGCCTCGTGCCCGCCCACGACGGCACCGTCGCGGAACTGCGGGCCGATCGCTTCGACGTTGTGGTTCTGCCGGATGGTTCGGCCCTTCCCGCGCCCGCGGCCCAAGCTCTCGAACGCTACCTGCACGCCGGCGGCGACCTGATCGCGCTGCGCAGCCCGCTGATGCGGAAGGTACTGGTGTTCGATCATGGTCGCTGGATCACCCGTGCGGAGCTGGCGACCAGCGACGCCGCCACGCCTCCCGAACATCCCCTGATCCGTTTCGACCCCGCGACGCTCGACCGCTGGCATCACAGTACGGACCGTCCGGACGTGCCCACCCACATCGAGGTCACGCCCGGACCGGCCGGGATGCAGACACTCCACGTCACGGTGCCGGTGCTCGGCGGTTGGAACACGCTGGCGACCAGACTGCCCCGCGCCGGCTTCCCCCCGGGGCATGCGCTGACGGTCCTCTCGGCTCGCGGCGACGAAAAAACCGACACGATTCTGCTCGAATGGGACGAGCGCGACGGCTCGCGCTGGATCGCCACGATCGCGCTCACGCCGCAGTGGCGGCGCTATGTCCTCCTCCCCGCGGATTTCAAGTATTGGCACGACAGCCCGACCACGCATCGCGGCGGTCCGGGAGACTGCTTCCGCCCCGAAAACGCCGTCGGGTTTTCGGTCGGTCTCGCCCAGTCGCACGGCTGCGCGCCCGGGCAGCGACACGAGTACTGGATCGGTCCGGTCGGGACCGCGCCCGCCGCCGGCCGCTACGCGGCGCTCACCGAAAGCGTCGCGCTGCCGCCGATGGACACGCTCTACCCGTCCTACAAGCTTTTCGAAGCGCACGGCGTGGCTGCGTTGACCACGCGGACCGATCAGCTTTTCGTCGCCCCGACCCAATGGCCGCTGCCCGCGCGCGTGCGCTGTCCGCATCCACGGCCGCTCGGGGGCGGGTTCGACAAAGGGCGCACGTGGCGCTGGGTACCGCTGGTCGAGGCCACCGACGCGGCCGGAGCCTGGCGCGGCGACGCGGTTACGCTGACGATCCACGCCGCGGGGGAATTTCGCGGCGGGGTGTGGGTTTCGGTGGGCGTGGATGATGACGATTGGTACGGCATGCCGGCGGCGGCCAACCTCGTCGGCCAGCTCGCCCGCCGCCTGTTACAGCCGGCGTTCATCCTCGATGGTGGGACGAATTTCTACACCTATTTCGAGGATCAACCGGTCACGCTCGGCGTGCGCGTCGCCAACGTCACGGGGCACGCGGTGGAGGGCCTCGCGGCCCGGGTGACGCTGAGCGCGGCCGGCGACGGCCGGCCCATCGCCCGCAAGACGTGGCGGCTGAGCCTGTCGCCGCACGAAATCAAGCGTCTGGCCGAAGATGTATCGCCGGTGCGCTGGCCCCTCGGGGGGCTGCACGTCGTGGCCGAGCTACTGGCCGGCGAGAAGGTGATCGACCGCGTGGAGCACGCGGTCCACGTGTGGCGCCCGCGGCCGAACCCGCATTTCGTGACCGTCCAGGATGGACATTTCACGCTGGATGGCAAGTTCTGGCGGCCACACGGCATCAACTACATGCCCTCGTCCGGCATTGGTACGGAAGACAACGAGTACTTCGAGTTCTGGATTGGTGCGCGTTCGTACCATCCGGAGATCATTGAGCGTGATCTCGAACACATCCGCGACCTCGGGTTCAACGCCGTCAGCGTGTTCATCTACAACCGCTCGATCGCCGCCCAGAACCTGCTCGATCTGTTACGGAGGCTGGACGCGCTGGGTCT
>JALSRY010000091.1 GCA_026984555.1 Phycisphaerae bacterium | reverse complement strand
CTCCAACCACCAACACCACGAAAACGCCGGCCGAGACGCTCGGTCGGCGTTTTTCTATCCCGGCACCCGCAAGCCACGCCTCCCCCCACCCGCACGAACGCCCACCCCAACGAGCAGATGCGCACCACCGGCGGCAAGTCCGACAGCCTGCATCAGATGCGAACAAATCCGGAAAAACCGTGGAAGTGCCAGAAAAGGCCGGCCCTCAACCCCCGGCCGAGCGGGGACGTCTGCGGGACCGCTTCACCGGCCGCCTCGTCGCCGGAACTTCGATCGACTCGCGACCCGCGAGGTAGGCCCCCGTCCGCGACTCCGGACTCCGGGCGATGTCTGCGAACGATCCCTGGGCGACGATCTCGCCCCCGCGCACGCCCGGCCCCGGCCCGAAATCCACGATCTCATCGGCCGATGCCATCGTGTCGCGGTCGTGCTCGACCACGACGACCGTGTTGCCCATATCACGCAACCGCTCGAGCGACGCCAGCAGCCGCCGATTGTCACGCGGGTGCAGCCCGATGCTCGGCTCGTCCAGGACATACAACACCCCCACCAGCCCGCAGCCGATCTGGCTCGCGAGCCGGATGCGTTGGGATTCTCCACCTGAGAGCGTCGGTGCCGCGCGATCCAGCGTCAGGTAGTCCAACCCCACGTCCGTCAAGAAACGCAGCCGCGCCCGAATCTCCTTGAGCGGCTCCTCGGCGATGAGCCGGCCGGTCGCGTCGAGCTCGACATGCTCGAAAAAATCCAACGCCCGGGCGATCGGCAACCCGCACACGTCGGCGATGTTCAACGCCACGCGCCGACGACGACCCCCTTCGCGAACCCGGCTGCGCAGACGCACGGCCAACGCCTGGGCCCGAAGCCGCGCCCCACCGCACGCCGGACATACCGTTTCCCGCATGAACCGTTCGTAGAACCGCCGCACCATCGTCGAGGTCGTCTTGCGGTACGCCGCATGCAGCTCGGCGATCACGCCGTCAAACCTCCCGCCGTGTTTCCACAGGCCGTGCCTTCCGCGCCACTCGAACGTGAGGTGCGCGTCGCCGGTGCCGTAGAGCAACGCCCGGCGTGCCTCCGCGGGCAGGTCACGCCACGGCGTGTTCAGGTCGATCCCCAGGTACCGCGCGACCCCTTCGTAAACATGCCGCCGCCAACGCCCCGGCCGCGTACGCAACGCAGCCACACACGGTGACAGAAAACTCTTGGAATCATCAGGAACCAACAGTTCCGGATCGAAGTCGAACCGCCGACCCAGCCCGTCGCAATCCGGGCACATCCCCTGCGGACTGTTGAAACTGAACATCTGCGGCTGCGGCGGTTCGAAACTGAGATCACACCGCGTACACGCATAGCCGGCGGAAAGCAGAATGTCCCGACTGCGGCCCTTCCCGCCTTGGATCACCGCGATCGCCGATCCACCCCCCACTTCCAGCGCCAGCTCGATCGCCTCGGCCAGCCGCGGGCGAATCCCCTCACGCATCACGAGCCGGTCGATCACCACCTCGATGTCGTGTCGGCGATACCGGTCGAGCTCCGGGGCCTGCGACAGATCGACGATTTCACCATCAACGCGGGCACGCGCAAAACCCCGACGCAGCAAATCCTCGAACAGGTCCTTGTGCTGCCCCTTCTGCTGGCGCACCCGCGGCGCCAACAAGATGAATCGCGTGCCTTCCGGCAGCGCGAGCAACTGGCCCAGCATGTGCTCGCGGCTCTGCGCACTGATCGGCCGCCCGCACCGCGGACAATGGGCCGTGCCCGCCCGCGCGTAGAGCACCCGCAGATAGTCGTGAATCTGCGTAATGGTGCCAACCGTGCTGCGTGGGTTCCAGCCGCTGGTTTTCTGCTGGATCGAGATCGACGGCGCCAATCCGCTGATCTGATCCACGTCCGGCTTGGGAAGCTCACCCATGAACTGCCGGGCGTACGAGCTGAGCGATTCGATGTAACGCCGCTGCCCCTCGGCATAGAGCGTGTCGAATGCGAGACTGCTCTTGCCGCTGCCCGAAACGCCCGTGAAGCAGATCAGCTTGCCTTTGGGCAGCGTGAGGCTGACGTCGCGAAGGTTGTGCACCCGCGCGCCGCTGACGACGATGGAATCGCGCACTGAAGCCGCCATGATCTCGCAAAAAAAGAAAAGCCACCCGCGAGCCGCCGCGACGGCGCAGGTGGCATGTCAAACCGGGCAAGGCGAGGCCGAGCGCTTCGGCGTTACTTGGGCATCTCGAAAATCGACTGCGTCTTGACCAACGTGCACTCGCGCGGGAAGGCATGAAACGCGTGCACGTGGAACTCGCGGTCGCGAGCCTCGTAATCGATGTAGGTAAACGGCACGAGCGCGCCGGCTTCCGCCAACTGCTCGTAACTATGGAACCACCCACGCTTTGCGGCATAGCGCACGAGGTCGTTATGGACGGACTTGTACAGGGGCTCGTCCATGATCTCGACCTGGCTGCTGGCGAGGTAATTCCAGCCGTCGCCGGCCTCGCGTTCCGCGTCGCGCTCCCCTTTCATGCGAAACCGGGTAAGCACGCCCCGGGTGGGCAAGATTTCCTGCTCGCTCGACACCAGCTCGGTGAGCGAACGATCGCCCATGGACACGGTCACGACGTGGCCAAGTCCGGTAATCCAAACGTCTGCATAATATCGCCCCTGGCGCACTCGATAGTCCGCATAATGTCGGAACAACTCAGGGTGCAGCGGACGATCGTACAGGAACAAATGCAGATCGACAGCTTGAACGGTACTCACATTCATCGCACACAAACACCTTTTTCATCTAACCTGCGCAGCCTCAGAAGGTTACGCCTTCCCGTAATCTTTAGCCGGGCATTATAACGCGAAATGCCGTCGCGGTGGCAAAGAAAAACCACAAAATGTTGGCTGGCCATGAATTTCTACGCTCGAAACCACGTACCGGTTCGGGTCCAAAGCCCCGCCGCCAGCACTTTTCCGTCACCTGCGCGTTCAGCCCAGCTCCCGTAACAACGCGAAATCGTAGATCCCCGTATCGTGGCCGTCTTTCCAGCGGACCTTGAGCCCGTAGTGGCCCACGACCTCCGCATCCTCCACGACCACCATGTCCTCTTCACGCACGTCCGCCGACCGAACCGCCAGCGGGTTTTTCGCGCGATCTTCTCGTTCCGCCCGGCAGGTGGCACACGGGCAGGCCTTTCGCAACGCCACCAGGTCGATCACACTCTCGCTTCCGTCAGACCACTTGATCCGTAAGTCCTTGTGACGACTCAAGTTGAGCTCAACCGGCCTCGCCTCGCCGCCCGCCATCACGCCACCCTGCCCTTGCACCAACACCACCCGAGCGCTTCTCTCGAAGCGCCGCGGCATATCGCGCCGAATTCCTCGGCCTCCGTGCTCCGCGATCATAGCCCCGCGGCTTGCCACGCTCCCAGACCGTGCAGAGCGCACAAACCGCTACAGAACTGCTGCTACTGCCCCGCGCTGCCGGCCGCCACGCGAACGCTGGCGGGCTTGCGGCGACTGCGGTTCTTGGCCGACTTGGCCCGTTTCGTATCGCTTTCCACTGCTTCGAAAAACGATCCGATGTTGCGCAGGCGATCATACCGCCGCTTCAAAACCGTCTCGATCTTGAGCCGCTTGAGATCACGCAACGACCGGGCGATCCACTTTTCGAGACTGCGGGCCGCAAATTCGGGGTCGCGATGCGCTCCACCGAGCGGCTCCGGAATGATCGCATCGATCAGCTCCAGGCGTTTGAGCTCGCTGGCGGTCAGACGCAAAGCATTTGCCGCCCGGGTGGCCTGCTCCCCCGATTTCCAGAGAATCGCGGCGCATCCCTCCGGGCTGATCACCGAGTAATACGCGTGCCGCATCACACCCACCTGGTCCGCCACCGCGATGCCCAGCGCGCCACCGCTGCCGCCCTCGCCGATGACCGCCGCCACGATCGGCGTGCGCAAGCGGGACATTTCCATGAGGTTTTCGGCGATGGCGCGGGCGATTCCCCGCTCCTCCGCCTGGACACCGGGGTATGCCCCAGGTGTGTCGATCAGGCACACAACCGGAACATGGAATTTTTCGGCCAGTTTCATGACCCGCAGGGCCTTGCGGTAGCCATCGGGATGGGCGCAGCCGAAGTTCGCTTCGATCCGCTCGCGCGTGTCCCGCCCTTTCTGGTGTCCGATAAGCATGACGCGCTGGCCCGCCATCCGGGCGAAGCCGCAGACCATCGCCTTGTCGTCGGCAAAGAGCCGATCACCGTGCAACTCGCAGAAATCCTGACACAACATGCGAATGTAGTCGCGCAGCAGCGGCCGCCGGGGATGGCGAGCCACCAGCACGGTTTCCCACGGGGTCAGGTTCTCGTATGCCTCGCGCAGGGCCTTGTCGAGCTGATCGCGAATGCTCGCGATGATGTCGGAGTAGTCACGACCCGACTCGACCTGGCTGGCCTCGAGTCGCTCGATCTCCTGCTCCATCTGCGCAATGGGTTTTTCGAACTGGAGTGCGTATTTCAAGTGATTACCTTGTAATGATCCCGCTGCGGGCCCGGAACTCATCGCTTTCCCTCGCCGCATGGTTGACGGCCGCGAGCCTGCCTCCATGCAGGCCTACCCTGCCAAAGGCCAGACTGTAAACATTTGATGAGGAAGTTGGCAAGCAAAAAACATCCGGTCGCGGGCGACACGCGAGGGCCGAATCCGGGCACACGCTGCCCACATTCTTTGTAACTGTTTGTAAAT
>JALSRY010000090.1 GCA_026984555.1 Phycisphaerae bacterium | reverse complement strand
CACCAGGGAAAAGAAAATCACGCCCCCAACGGGATTCGAACCCGTGTCGCCGGCTTGAAAAGCCGGTGTCCTAGTCCCCTAGACGATGGGGGCGGCGTGGTGGGGAATAGTAGTTGCCTTGCCGAAGAGCGTCAACCGCCAACGGGCTCGGGCGCGCGGCGGTATGCGGGTGTTGTTGGGATGGGTGGAAGGATGGGGCCTGGGGTGGGCGCGCAAAAAAATGGGTGAATTCAGGTGCGAGTCCCTTCAGGGGCAGGGGGTTGGGTTTCGAGCGAGGGGGCCATCAAGGGGAGTCAGCGTAAAACGCCAAACATTTGATGACCTCAGGACGCCGCACCGGGATGAATTCACCCAAGGTCTGGTTGTCTGTGGCACACGGTTGGTAGCAGGCATCGACCATTTGCTTCCGTGCTCAGGTCGATGCGTTCGGTCGTTGACCGCTCGTCCGTGAGCGATGCCGCCGACCGGGATCCACCTTTGGGAACGTCGTTGTTTCCTCCTTGTGCGTTCGAAAGCCGCACCAAGTTGCCTGTTTTACCATGCCTGACATCGGATAGGATAACGCATTTTCTTATGGGGCAACGGGGAAGATTGTCAATAAAAGTGTCAATTCTCGCACCGCGATGAGGATGGCACCCGGCGATCGGTGGTTTGGTACGACATATGGGGTCGGACCCTATCCGGCCTACAAGCCAGCGTAGATGCAAGGACTATAAGTGTGACTTAGTAATCTGGTTCATAGAGTATATTGCCTATATTACCTGCGCAACCGTGTACGGATGTTGGCATGGATAGGAAGGTTGGGGCTCGTAACGTCACACCGTCGCGCCTGTCAATGGCTGTGCGTGGACAGGTCGCGTTCACCCACGAGCGACATGCGCGCCCAAGTCTTGCGTCGGCGTGGCGGTGATCAGGGACTGAGGTTTCCGTGGTCGATTCGCGCGCTGTACTTGAGCAGGTTGAGGTAGTTGCGGCCGCGGTAGCGTGTGACCTCGGCGCTGATGACAAAATCGCTCACGCCGGCTTCCGCTTCCCGCTCCATCGCCTCGAGCAGCCCGTTCTTGTTGAACTCGAGCACGAGCGGCGCCTTGTTGTCGCCGACTTCGCCGGGAGCGAAGCGGAACGCGGTGTTTTCCCCGCTACGCACGAGTCGCCCCGATCGTTCGGCGAGCACGGTGCCTTCGAGCATGAGATCGGGGTTTTCCTTGCCGGTGGAAGCGGCGGGTCGGTCCGGGTTGACGCTCATGATCGTCGGGCGTGCGGGCTCCGTGTCGCGCAACAACTGCTCGTAGATGCGCGCCTGGGTCGGCAACGATGGGCGCGTGGCCCGCCTGGATGCGGGCTGGCTCGCCGCCGGTTTCCCGGCGCCGGGCTTGGGATGGTTGTTCTGGGCGGGTGGCGTTTGCAGCAGGCACACCGCCAGCACTGTCGCGGTCAGGCAGCGAAACATGGCCGGCTCCTCGTCAGCACGCGCGAGGGCTGCTCCCTCGCGGGAAAACTCGCGTCAGATGGTATTCATACCACGCTCGACGCGAAAAAGTAACCGATAAGCGCAATAGATTGGAGGCGCACGGACGTGAAACCGCTGGTGATCTACGGCGCGGGCGGGCTCGGGCAGCTCGTGCTCGACATCCTGATCCAGACGCGACGCCACCAGCCGGTCGCGTTTCTCGATTCGGACCCCGCGCGGCATGGTACGACCTTCGAGGGCCTGCCCGTGCTCGGGGGGATGGACGCACTCCCGGCGCTGCGGGCGCGCGGGGTGGATCGCGCCGTGGTCGCGATCGGGGTCAGCCGCGAACGCGTAGCCGTCGCCGAGGAGCTGGCTCGTCGGGGGATGAAACTCGCGTCTGCGATTCACCCGCTCGCGACGATCGCGCCGTCGGCGCGGCTGGGCCGACACCTGATCGTCGGGGCCCGCGCGTTGGTCTGTGTTCACGCCGAGATCGACGACCACGCCGTCATCCTCAGCGGCGCCATTGTCGAACATGACAACCGCATCGGCACCGGGGCGTTCTTGCAACCGGCGGTTCGGCTGGCGGGTGGGGTGCGTGTCGGAGCGCTGGCATGGCTCGGCATCGGGGCCTGCGTCATTCCTTACCGGAGCGTCGGTACGGGGGCGACCGTCGAGCCCGGAGCGGTCGTGATCCGCGATGTGCTGGCCGGTGAGCGGGTTGGTGGCGTGCCGGCCACGCGGGCCGTGACGCGCCGGTCCCGGTTCCAGGCCGAGCGCGTCCCCGCGCCGGTGGCGTCGCAGCGACGATCGGTCCCGGTCGAGTAGCGGTCGATCGTCCGCGTGTTTCGGCGAGTATCCGCAGGCGTCACAATAATCGCGAACCACACCGCAGTCGGTTCGTAGTCGATATAATCGCAGGTCGCCACACGAAGGACCGACTGATAACCACTGCGGAGAGGTGCATGCCGGAAACGCTCACGCCGACCGAGCCGGCGCTCGACCGGGTCGAGCCCGTCGATCCCGCCGTCGCGCTACGTCGCGAGTTGCGCCGGCATTTCGAGGCGTGCGACCTGCTGCGCCCGCTGCGCATCGGGCGTTACGAAGCGGGGGAAACGCTCGATCTGGATGTCACGGGGGTCGTACCGGCGCGTGCCGCCCGGGTTCGCGCCCGCGTCGAGCGTTTCGTGGGTGGGGGGTTCGCGGGCCAGGTCTACCGTGTTCGGATCGAGCGCATCGACGCCGAGGACGGCCCGCTTGCGGGCATCGAGGTTGGCGGGGTCTACGCGATCAAGATTCTCAAGCCCCCGTCGGCGTTTGCATGCGTTTTCCGCGATTTTCTCTACTTTCTGGCGTACCAGGGCGCGTTCAGTGCCCAGGTGAATCCCGATGCCGTTCGTGTCGGTGTGTTGTGGCAGAAGCTCATTCGTCGCGCGGGACGCCGGCGTTTCGGCCGCGAGGACGCCGTCTGCGACACCTACGCGACGTTCTACGACGCCAACTTCCACAGCTTCGGTGAGATCAACGAGTGGGTCTCCGGGCGGATCTGGAAGTTCGAGGTGGACGACCGGCTGTTCGAGCGTTGGGATTTCACCGGCGAGCCCCCGCCCGACATCAGCAGCCCCGAATACGTCACCAAGAAGCTGTTCATGGACGACCTGGTGGCGTTGCTGCACGAAATGGGCGCGCCGGAGCTGGCCCGGCAATACGAGTGGTGGACGTGCAAAAGCCAGCCGAACGCGCTCAAGCGCCTCAGTTACGAGCATTCCCCGCGAGAAGGCGTGACGGCGATCGACTTCCGGGCCGGGCTGGCGCTGCTGCCGTTCTTGCCGATGAGCCCGGCGGATTTTCCGCTGATCTTGCGCGGGCTGCGTCACGGGCGGATCGTGCAGTTCGACCGCAGCGACCCGGACCGTTTCGAGCGGTTCCTGGATGCGCACCGCGAGGATTTCGAGGACCTGGCCCCGGTCGTCGCCGAGCTGAAAGAAAAGGAACGCATCTACCGAGCCTCTCTGCCGGATATCACCCACCACCACGTGCGTTTGCTCACCGACGGGTCGTTGCGCCGGTCGGTGCGGGAGGGAACGATCGTCGGCTGGCGCAACGGGGGGCGGATCGACGACAAGCACGCCGACCGTCTTCGTCGCCGGCCCGGCCTGTTCGCGTGGATCTTCACGATCTCGCTGATTCCGCTGCTGGGGCCGCTGGTGTTGCGGCTGTGGGGCGACAAGCGGCGGCGTGCGCACGTCAAGCGGATGCTGCTCAGCCCGCGTTATCTCTGGCGGGCGATGCGTGGCGCGCGGGTGGAGGTGTTGATCAACTGGCACCGGCAGGGTCGGTTGGCGGACGAGCGGGCGCTCGCCCTGGTGCATCGCCCGGTGCGGTTCTGGGTCCAGCGGATTCTGGTGAGCTGGCTGCCCCCGCCGTGGCATCGCGCGTTGTGCGAGCCGAGCTGGGGCTGGCAGGTTTTGACGGAGAAGGTCAAGTTCTTGTTGCGTTTTCTGCGCGACGCGCCGTTCCGCGAGCGCTGGCTGCTCGAACAAGTCCGTCTCGGTCGCGAGGAGGGCATGCTGTCAGCGGAGGAAGCCGACAAGATCGAGGCCCAGGTCAAGGATCCGTTCATCCAGAAGTACCTCAAGTGCCTGGCGGTTCACCTGTGCACGGTGCCGGTCACGCAGGTCGTGATGGTGCTCGTCGGGGCGGCGGTGACGGGGTATTACCTGACGCGCGGGCTGCCGTGGGCGCAGGCACTGGCGGCGGGTTCGGCCGCGGGAGCCCTGGTACAGTTCCTGCCCATTTCGCCCGGCTCGATCGCGCGCGGGCTGTTCGTCGTCTACATGATGATCCGCGAGCGCGACATCAAGAACTACTACATCGCCGCGCCGATCTCGTTCTTGCACGTGATCGGATACCTCGCGTTTCCGCTGCAAATGGTCGCGCACGACCCCGCGCTGGCCCGCTTCATGGCCGGTCGCTGGGCGACCAGCGCCGTCCGATTCGTGCCCGTCTTCGGCGAACACGGCGGGCTGCCCGAGCACGCCGTCTTCGACCTGTTTTTCAACCTGCCGCTCTCCGTGCGGCGATATTACCACCGGCGACCCGTGGCTACGATCGCGTATATCCTGCTCATCGTGGCGCTGCTGGCCTATCCGCTGGCGGTGTTGGCGACGCTGGCCTACGCGGGCTACGTTTCGCTGACGTGATGGCGGCGGCCGTACCCCGCGCGGTGGCGATTGCCCCTCGCCCACCCACGCGATACCCGTGCTGGAACAACCTG
>JALSRY010000089.1 GCA_026984555.1 Phycisphaerae bacterium | reverse complement strand
AACCACCAGTCGTCGTATTCGACCGTGACGCCGTCGAGGTGGTCGATGCGGGCGTCGTGGTACTTTTCTTCGAGGCGTTTGAAGGTGCCCTCCTTGTCGTCGTTGACGAAATTGCGCTCGCCGCTGGAGATGTATTTCTGGAACGGGCGGATGAGCGTGGCGAGCGACTGGCCGCCGCGGGTCAGGGCGTTGACGACCGCGATGAAGGCCAGCATGCCGGAATCGCAATACCAGAAATCGCGGAAGTAGAAATGCCCGCTCAGCTCGCCGCCGAAGATGCCGTCGGTGTCGGCCATGGCACGTTTCATGTAGACGTGGCCGACGCGTTGGCGGCGCGGGACACCGCCGGCGGCCTCGATGGTTTCGCGGACGATGCGGCTGGAGCGCAGGTCGTAGACCACGGTGGCCCCGGGTTCGGCCCGCAGGTACTCGCGGGCGAGCAGGGCGGTGAGGTGGTCGCAGGGGACGATGTCGGCGTTCTCATCGACGAACATGCAACGGTCGGCGTCGCCGTCGAAACACGCGCCGAAATCGGCCTCGTGTTCGCGGATCGCGTCGCGCAGTTGGCGCAGGTTCTCGGGCACGAGCGGGTTGGGCGGATGCACGAAGTCGCCGTTGTGCTCGAAATTGAGCGCGACGATCTCCAGGTTCTCGACGTCGCCGAAGAGGATTGGAAACCACCGTCCGGCCATGCCGTTGGAAGCATCGACCACGACCTTCAGACGCCGCGGTTCGAGCAGGAACTTGCGCAGGTAGTCGCGGTAGGGCTGGGAAAGATCGACCTGGCTGACGTTCTCGATCTGGTCGATCTGGTGGCGCGAGATGGCGGCGGCGATGCGGGCGATCTCGCGCAACCCCGAGTCGACGCCGATGGGCTTGCCCCCGGGGCCGGAGATCTTGAAGCCGTTGTAGTTCGCGGGGTTGTGGCTGGCGGTGGTCTGGATCCCGCCGCAACACTTCATGTAGTTCACCGCGAAGTAAATCTGCGATGTGTCGATCATTCCGATGTCGATGACGGGGGTTCCCGATGCGACGATACCCTCGATCAGGGCGCGGCACAGCGCCGGGCTGCTCTTGCGCATGTCGCGGCCGACGACGAGCTTGTTCATCTCGGGGTCGCTGCGGTCGTAGCCCTTGAGAGACGTGCGCAGAAACTGGGCGGTGGCGTTGCCGATGCGCCAGGCGTAATCCTCGTTGAGCGGGTCGGGATAGGTGGCCCGCACATCGTAAGCCTTGAAGACTTCCTCGATCATTCGAACCTCGTTGCGCGTGTCCTTGACGACCAGCCCGCGGCTTGTCCGCCGCAGGACGCTCGCCGGATACGAAGACCTTCCGTGCTCGTCGTCGTTGAATTGGCAGCCGGGGCACTTGCTGTAGTTGGCGCGTCGCCGGCCGAGGCAAACCGCGTCGGAGATCGGCGTTTGTTCATCGCCGGGGCAGTATCGCGTGTAGTCGTCGGGGCCGCTTGTCACCGATCAGACTCCTGCCAGAACCCGCTTGATGCTAGCAGAATCGCGTTTCGCCGGCCAGCGGCGTCAGGACGGGCCGGCCGCCTCGCGGATGCGCAGGCACATGCGCAGAAGCCCTTCGAGCCGCTCCAGCGGCCAGACGGTGGCGGCGTCGCTGCGGGCGTGGTCGGGGTCGTCGTGGACTTCGAGAAACAGGGCGTCGATGCCGGCGGCGACGGCCGCCCGCGCCAACAGCGGGATGTGTGCGCGGGCTCCGCCGGTGACCTTGCCGCCGCCCGGGAATTGCACCGAGTGGGAGGCGTCGAACACCACCGGCGCCAGCGTGCGCATCACCGCCAGAGCGGTGAAGTCGTTGACCAGCCGTTCGTAACCGAAAAACGTGCCGCGATCGGTAAGCAGGACGTTGGCGTTGCCGGTACTGCGCACCTTTTCGGCGGCGAGGGCCATTTTTTCGGGGGCGAGGAATTGCCCCTTCTTGATGTTCACGCAGCGGCCCGTTCGGCCGCAGGCGAGCAAGAGATCGGTTTGGCGACACAAGAACGCCGGCACCTGGAGACAATCGAGCACTTCGCCCGCGGCGCGGGCCTGGGCGGGCTCGTGGACATCGGAGAGTACCGGCGTGCCGACGCGGTCGCGCACCGCCGCCAGCGTCGCCAGCCCCTCTTCGAGGCCGGGGCCGCGGAACGAGTCGAGGCTCGAACGATTGGCCTTGTCGTAGCTCGCTTTGAAGACATACGGCAGGTCCAGTTCGCGGGCGATCGTCGCGATGCGCTCGGCAAGCATCAGCGCGTGGTCGCGCGATTCGATCACGCACGGCCCCGCAATCAGTAGCAGCGGCCGACCGGTGCCGACCACATGCGGTCCGAGTTGGACGGCAGGAACATCCATCATGCAGGCATCATAGCATGCCCGCCGGAGCGGCGAAAAGGCGGGTTTCGGCGGTGCGCCCGGCGTCCGGGCAGCGTGGGCGTGGTTCGGCCGATCGCCGTCAGGGGGATGCCGGCGACGGGTGGGTCGTGGGGACGCGGGGGTCGATGGTCATGATCGCGGTGTGGAACTTCGTGTAATGCACATATCGGCCGCGCATCCAGAACAGCCCGGGTTGGTCGGGGGGATGGAAACGGGCCACGACCGGGCGGACATTGTGCACCCGCGAGTTGTCCGTGATTTGCTGGCTGCTCCAGGTTGCGCCGCCATCGTTCGTCGTCCAGCGTTCGATCTCGAACACGCCGCCGTGGGGGCGGGAGAGGTATACGACGGCGGGGTTCCGCGGGTCGAGCACGACGCCGCCGGAGTAGTGCGGCTCGCGCTCGCGGCGGCCGGCGGGGGTTTGCGGGAACCAGCCGCCGGCGGTGCACATTTGGTGGTCGATCCAGCGCCGGCCATTCCAGCGGGCGTAATGATAGAGGTGCCGCGATTCGGTCGGGAGGGTGGAGTAGACGAGGACGGGCCGTCCGTCGGGCGCGATCGCGATGTCCCATATCCACGCCCGCGCGCCGCGCTCCGCGGCGTCATAGACCAGGTCGGCATCGGCAAACGCGAGTGGCCCGTCGGCGAGCGTCTGAATCCGCGTCCCGTCGGCTCGGTACAACGCGCCGTCGTGGTACGAGGCGTAGTAGATGCTGTTGTGCGGCTCGTTGCGCGGGTGCCCGGTGGTGAAAGCTACGTCGAAGCGGTCGCGGCTGTTGGCTGCATACTTGCAGTACGGACGATTGTCGGCCTGTCGGCCTCGACCGGCGATCAGTGTGCGGGCGGGGCTCCAGTGGATACCGTCGGCGGAGGTCGCATACGTCGGTTTCCAGTTGCCGCCTCGCCAGAACAGGTAGATTCGGTTGGACTCGGCGGACAGTTGCACCGGGTTGGGGTAGCAGTATCCGCGGTTGCCGGGGGTGTTCGAGCGGATTTCGATCGGCGGTCGCCACGCGCTGATGTCCTCGGGTTTTTCGGAGATGGCGACACGCATGGGGATGTTTGCGTGGGAATGGCCGGTGTAGAAGACCATCAGCCGGCCGTCGGGACGGATGAGGATGGCGGGGGCGGCGTGATCGTCCGCGTTGAGTTTTTCGTGGAGCGTCGCGGTTTCGATTTCGCCCGTGTCGTGATCGAGCGCCCCGATCCGAATGTCGCCGGATGATGTCACCCAGCCCACATACGTTCGCCGGTGCCGGCCTGCGTGGTACACCGCTCGCGGGTCGGCAAACCAGCACCAGGCGCCGTCGGGTGTGACCCGACGTGCCGCGGGGAGCCGGCACGCGGCGGGCCGCGTTACGGGGGGCGAAAGCTGCGCTTGGGCGAACGCAGAGGATAGCACGCAGACGCACAACCAAGACCATGGTGTTCTCATGATGAGCATCGTAGCGGCGTGCGGTTGCGGGTGGAAATCGCCCGTGGTGTGACCCGCCGTGTCACGGCACGAACACGGGGCAGGCGTCGCCGGAATGGTTCGCTCGCGGTTTTTTCCGGGGTTGGCTGTGGGGGAGTGGTTCCCCGACGACCGGTCGGTTGCGACCCGCGCGCGATGTACGAGGGGAAAGCGTATTGATCTTCGGGGAGGACGCGGTGCGGGTACAATGAACTGTCGGCGGAATCGCCGCCGCAAGAATCACGCGTGGGGAGCCGCGATGCGTTTTTTTCAAACGGGGCGTTCGTTGAGGTATTTGTGGGCGGTCTTTGGTGCCGGGTTGTTCCAGTGTGCCCCGGGCGCCGCACACACCCTGGTGATGAAGGCGTATGATCGCGACGGCCACTTGTATTCGTTCGCCGAATTTCGCGACACGGTGGCTTGTGCCGCTTGGGGTGGTTGGGATGCCGACGCGCTGATCGACCCGGTCGATTTCACGATCGTCGAAGCGTGGCCGATGTACGATCGAGGCGGGCTTCCGGCGTTCGATTTCGACGCGGGGCCGGTGGCTCTGTGCATCCCGTGGCCGACCCGGGACGCGGGTTATGCGACGTTGATTATCGACAACGGCGGAGCGGGATTTGTCGCCGGCGGGACGTATGTATTCAATTATGTGGCCGCGGAAGACTATTGGCGCAAGCTCGGGGCGGCGCTTGCCGCTCGACCCGGTTATGTGGCCGGCGCAGGTTTTTCACGGCACCGTAGCGCCGCCGAGAACGAGCTGTTGGCCGCTCGTTCTGCGGGCTCGGACATGGAGCGCGGCCTGCACGGCCAGCGGGCGCTGGACGAGATCGCGCTGGCGTTCCAAGCGTTGCTGTCCGGCTACGGGGTGCAGCGCGGGCGCGCCAACGCGGCCGCCGGCGTG
>JALSRY010000088.1 GCA_026984555.1 Phycisphaerae bacterium | reverse complement strand
TTCCAGCGCCGTATCGAGGTACACGAGGTCTTTCTCGACCAGCTCGGCCAGCGACATCGTAAAGTTGTGCATGCCGGCTTCCTTGCTGCCCATGATGATCGCGGGCAGGTCTTCTTCCTCGCCATCTCGGATCTTCTCGCGCACCACCATCTCGGCCAGCAGCACCTCGGTCGCGGGGACGCGGGAGATTGCCGGGTCGATCGCCGGCAACAACCGCTGCGCCGTGATCGCCTTCACGCTGTTGGCGATCGCGCTGCGGACGAAATCGTGCTGCTCGCGCGGGAAAAACTCCAGCATCCGCGTCAGCGACTGCATCGTGTCCGCGGTGTGCAGTGTCCCGAACACGAGGTGTCCCGTTTCGGCGGCCTGGAGCGCCGCCAGCACCGTCTCCTTGTCGCGCAGCTCGCCGACGAAAATCACGTCGGGATCCTGCCGGACCGCCGCCCGCAGGCCGTCCGCGAACGTGTCCAGGTCCAACCCGATCTCACGCTGACTGATGATCGCCTTCTTCGGACGGAACGAATACTCCACCGGGTCTTCGATACTGATGATGTGGCAGTGTCGCGTGGCGTTGATGTGGTCGATCATCGCGGCCATCGTCGTCGACTTCCCGCATCCCGTGACCCCGCAAACCAGAATCAACCCTTCGTGCGCCTCGTTGGCCAGCTTGTGGTAGATCGGCGGCAGGTGCAGTTCCTCGAAGCTCGGAATCTCCGCCTTGACGCGGCGGATCGCCGTGTGCATCTCGCTGCCCGCCCGGAGAATGTTGATCCGAAACCGATCACCGTCGGGAAGCGTGTGCGAAAAATCCAGCGAACCACGCTCCTCGTAAACGTGCATACGACGCTTCGGCAGCACCGGCTCCATCAAACGCTCGATGATCCCGGAGTGCGGCGGCACCGGGGGAATATCCGTCTTGCGCAGCGAACCCGCAATGCGAAACGTCGGCGGAATGCCGGTCTTCAAGTGCAGATCGCTGGCGTTGAGCTTGCCCATCGCCTCCAGCAGCGGAATGATCGTGTCCGGTAGTTCGCGCATCGACACACCTCGTCAGCATCGACCAGCACCCGGGCGGTGCGGGCCTGCCCCGTTCGTAGACATGGCTCCCCGGTGGCCGCCGGCGCGGCTCCGGCACCGGCCCGCGAGCGCGGGCCGCCGATGCGCCTGATTCTATGGCAAACCGTCCCCGGAGAGAATCCGCCGCCGTGGCAATCCGGGCCGGATTCAGCCCCGCCCCGGCGTGCTCGGGCGCGCGGACACGGGCACCGCCGGCCGCGCGTGCGCCGCGGCATCCAGCGAATACACCGCCAGCGCGAGCCAGATCAGCGCGAAAGTGATGAGATGTTCGCGGGTGAACGGCTCCCCGAAAGCCAGCACCGCCAGCAGGAACTGCCCCGTCGGCGCGATGTACTGGATGAACCCCAGCGTAGCGTAGCGCAGGCGCCGCGCCGCCGCCGCGAACCAGAGCAGCGGGACCGCGGTCACGACCCCGGCGCTGGCCAAGAGCACGTCGATGCTCGGGCTGCCCGCCCCGAAGGCCCCCTGCCCGCGCGCGGACTGGTACACCAGGAACGCGATCGCCGCCGGCGTGAGCAAGCCCGTCTCGATCGTCAATCCCTCGATCGCGTTGACGGGCGTGGTCTTGCGCAGCAGTCCGTAGAATCCGAACGACAGTGCCAGAACCAACGCGATCCACGGCACCTGCCCGTAGCGAGCCACCATCCACCCGACGCCGACACATGCCAGCACCACACTGATCACCTGCGCGCGACGCAGCCGCTCGCGCAAGAAAACCACGCCCAGCAAGACATTGATCAGCGGGTTGATGAAGTAGCCCAGGCTGGCCTGGAGCAACGCCCCGTGCGCGACGGCCCAGATGAAAATCCCCCAGTTGTTGGCGATCAACGCCGTCGTGATGCACAGCCGAAGGAACACGCGCCGGGTGCGAATCGCCGCCAGCACGTGCCCCCAACGACGCTGGAACAACACCAGCGCGGCCAGGAGCAGCACCGACCACACCACCCGATGGGCGAGCACCTCCAACGCGGGGACCGAAGCCACCGCTTTGAAATAGATCGCGCACAACCCCCACCACAGATACGCGGCCACGCCGAAGCACACACCCGCTCGGGTTTCGCGTTGCGTACGGCCAAGGTCGCTCATGGTCGGGGGTTTCCGGTCCTATTTGGCTTCCAGCCAGTTGTTTCCCCAACCCACATCGACCCGTAGCGGCACACGCAGCTCCATCGCCCCGCACATCACCTCGCGCACGGTTTCGCCCAACGCCTCCGCCCGGTCCGCCGGCCCCTCGCACACCAGCTCGTCGTGAACCTGGAGCAGCATGCGCAGCGGCAGCTCCTCGGCGTGAATCCGGCGGTGGAGCTGGATCATCGCCAGCTTGATGAGATCCGCCGCCGAACCCTGGATCACCGTGTTGATCGCCAATCGGCGAGCCTGCGCACGCGCCGCCTGGTTGCGCGATTCGAGATTGCCGATCGGCCGGCGGCGCCCGAGAATCGTACGCACGAACCCCTCCCGGCGAGCCTGCTCGATGCACTCTTCGATAAACGCGGCGATGCGCGGATACCGCGCAAAATACTCGTCGATGAAACGCTGCGCCTCACTGCGCGACAACCCGGTCGCCTGCGACAGCCCGAAAGCCGTCTGGCCGTAGATGATGCCGAAATTCACCGCTTTGGCCCGACTGCGCATCTCCGGCGTCACCTGATCGAGCGCCACGCCGTTGATCTGTGCCGCAACGAAGGCGTGGATGTCGCGATTCTCGCGAAACGCACGGATCAGGGCCTCGTCCTGCGAGAAGTGGGCCAGCACGCGCAGCTCGATCTGCGAATAGTCGGCGACGATCAGCTTCTCACCAGGGCTGCGCGGGATGAACGCCCGCCGAATCTGCCGCCCGAGTTCGCTCCGAACCGGGATGTTCTGCAGGTTGGGTTCGCTGCTGGAAAGCCGCCCCGTGATGGCCCCGGTCTGGTGGTAACTGGTGTGAATGCGCCCGGTGCGCCGGCTGCGCACCACCGGCAACGCCTCCACATACGTGCTGCGCAGCTTCTGGAGCTCGCGGTACTCCAGCATCAGCCGCGGGAGCGGATGATCCGTCTCGCGGGCCAGCGTATCGAGCGTGTCGGCGTCGGTCGAACGGCTCGTCTTCGTCTTTCGCACGACCCGCAGGCCGAGCTTGTCGAACAGGATCCGCCCGAGCTGGCGCGGCGAATCGAGATTGAAAGGCTCCCCGGCGACCGCGTGGATCTGCTGGCGCAACGCCTCCACCCGCGCCGCCAGCTCCCGTCCCATGCGCTCCAGCAACGTCGTATCCAGGTTGATGCCGTTGAGTTCCATCTCCGTCAACACCCGCATCAACGGCATCTCGATCTCTTCGAACAGCACGCGCCGGTCCGAATCAGCGATCTGCGGCGCGAACAGCTCGTAGAGCCTCCAGGTGTAATCGGCGTCTTCGGCGGCATACTCGGCCACATGATCGAGCGGCGCCTGGTCGATCGTGATCTGCTTGCGCCCTTTGCCGATCAATTCGCTGATCGGAATCATCTCGTGGCCAAGCAGGTCGCGCACCAGCCGGTCCATCCCGAACGAACTACGTGTAGGATCGAGTACGAACGCGGCGATCATCGTGTCGAACAGCGGACCGCCGACCGGCATCCCCGCCAGCTCGAGCACCGTCAGGTCGTACTTGAGGTTGTGGCCGATCTTCGTCGAACCCGCGGCGGCCAGAATCGGCGCCAGCCGCGCCCGGACCAGGTCCGGCGGCAGCGATTTCCCCAGGAAACTACGCACCGGAACGTACCAACCCTCCCCACTCCGCCACGAAAACGACAACCCGACCAACTCGGCGTCGATCGCATGGACACTCGTCGTCTCCGTATCGACGGCGAACGCCGATTGCTCGCGCAGCCGTGCCGCCAGCGCATCGAGCGCCTCCGGCGTGTTCACCAGCTCGTAACGCGCGTCTTGCCGCGCGGTTGCCTCCTGGCTCGCGCCACCGGCGTTGTCGGCGTCTTGGCCCGGCAATTGCTCCAGCAGACGCCGCAACCCCAGCTCCTCCATCAACGGCCGGGCGGCGGACCAGTCGAACCGCGAGCAGCACGCCTCTTCCAGGTCCAGGTCGATCGGTACGTCATCGCGCAGCGTGACCAGCCGCCGGGTCGTTTCCAGCAACGGGGCGAACGCCAGCACCTTCTGACGCTGCTTCGGGCTCAGCTCGCCGGCGTGTTCGACCACCGCGGCCGCCGAACCGTACTTGTCGATCAGCTTCGCGGCCGTCTTGGGACCGATGCCGGGCACACCGGGCACGTTGTCCACGCTGTCACCCGTGAGCGTCTGGATGTCGATCGCCTGTTCGGGCCCCCAGCCCTTGGCCTGACGCAGGTCCTCGGGTGTGATGACCTCGTCTTTCATCGGGTCGTACATCGTGACGCGGTCCGACAGCAGTTGCTCCAGGTCCTTGTCACGGCTGACGAGAAAGATGTGCAGCTCGGGATCGTCGAACCGCCGCACGAGCGTGGCCATGATGTCGTCGGCCTCGAACCCCTCTTTCCGCAGGATCGGCACGCCCGCGGCCTCCAGGATCGACACGATACGCTCGGCCTGCGGCGGGAGGTCTTCCGGCGGCGGATCGCGGTGGGCCTTGTACTGCGGGTAGATCTCCTTGCGGAACACGGTTTCGTCCGACGTGTCCAGCGTCAGGGCGAGGTAGTCGGGC
>JALSRY010000087.1 GCA_026984555.1 Phycisphaerae bacterium | reverse complement strand
TGGTGCCGCGCGGCGCGGTCAACGGGCGCGTCACACTTTGCGGTGCTCCGTGTGGGCGACCTCGCTGCCGTCGGCGAGCTTGACAATCGTATAATCGCCGAAGATGTGCGGCGATTCCCGCTGGAGCAGGCGCAGGATCTGGACGGCGACGGCGCGAATCTCGACCTCGGCATGTTCGTTGGCGCGCAGCTCGATGAAGTGTCGCCACGCACGGGCGTTGCCGCTGACGAAGATCTTGGTTTCGGTGGCGTTGGGCAACACGCTGCGGGCGGCCTGGCGGGCGAGTTTGCGGCGGAGCGTACCGCTGGGCTCATCCTGGAACTTGTCCGACAGTCCCGCGACCAACCGGCCGTAGGCCTCGTGGGATTGCCGCACCGCCTGCTCCCATATCGCGTGCAGCTCGGGATCGCGGGCGATACAGGCCGGCTCGACGAAATCACAGGTGCTCTCGTCCACATAACGCTGCGAAAGCTGCGAATAGGCAAAGCCCGCCCGGTGACGCACGAGCTCGTGTGTCAGCGACCGCGACACGCCGGTGATGATGAAGTTCCACACCGCATGTTCGAGCACCGAACCGTGCTGGACGTTGATGATGTTGGCCAGGTACTCCTGGTTGGTCTTGCGGCCTTTGCCGAACGACATGTAGCACACGCGGCCGGCCATTTCACAGAGGGCTTCGGCGCCGATCTCGGTGTCGGTCCGCCAGGTGAGGTCGTGATCCGCGAGGAAGCGATCCACCTCCTCGCGGTTGACCGATTGGCGACCGACGAGATAGACGCGCGGTTGATCGACGATGTTCACGCTCGGGTCTCCTCTCGATGCGGACGGGCGTTGTCCGCGAGATACTGGCTCATGTGCGTGGGGGCGATAAGCCACCGCCACCAAGGGTTTCCGCCGGCCCGGGTGCGCCCCGGCCCGCCCGCGCGGCCGATAACCTCAGGCGAACGCAGTTTTTCGGAGGATCGCGCCGCGATGCTGTATAATACGTCATTGCGGTCCGTTGGGCACACCGTGCCCGGGAGAAGGAAACGAAGCAACGGGGAAGCCAGGGACGAATAGATGCAATCATGCAGGATGGGGCCGCCGCGCGCGGCAACTGCGCGGCGGACGGGGTTTTTGTGCGAACTTGTGCGTATGGCGAGCATCGCGGTTGCGCTGCTGAGCCAGGCGGCGCCGCGCGCCGCCGCCGACCAGGTTCCGTTCACGCAGCTCACGATCGACGACAACTCGGGCGACTGCAAGATGGTCGGCGACATCGACGGCGACGGGCTGCCCGACCTCGTGCTGGCCGGTGCGCCGGGCGAAGACCTGAACTGGTACCGTTATCCCGATTGGCAACGCACCATCATCGCGATCCCGACCGACGAGTTTACGACCGACGCGGAGCTGGGTGACGTGGACGGTGACGGCGACCTCGATGTCGTCGTACCGGACGGCCCCGCCGGCGACAACCTGCACTGGTTCGAAAACCCCCTGCCCGCGGGCGATCCGCTGATCGGCAGCCAGTGGGTACGCCACACGCCCGGGTCGATCGGCGACTGGGGCAAGGATATCGAGCTGGCCGATTTCGACCACGACGGGCGTCTCGACATCGCCACGCGCACGCACACGGGGGCGTTCGTGTTTTTCCAGATCGCCCCCGACACATGGAGCCGCGTGCAGTTCGCGTGGAACCTCACCGGCGAGGGCATGACCTCGGGCGACATCGACGGGGACGGTGACACCGATATCGTGCTGCGCGGGCGGTGGTTCGAGAACCCCGCCCCCACCGGCGACCCGCGCTCGGGATCGTGGGCCTCGTACAGCATCGACACCGGGCTCTACCCCGACCTCAAAGCCCTCGTGACCGACCTGAACGGAGACGGACACGCCGACGTGCTCTATTCCGATTCGGAGGGCACCGGCGACGTCGCCTGGTACGAACCGAGCACGGGCGACCCGACCGGCCCGTGGACCAAGCACCTGATCGTCGCCAACCTCGAACGCTGCCACACGCTTCAGGCCGCGGACATCGACCTCGACGGCGATCTCGACGTCGTGCTCGGGCAGATGCACACGTCGGTGCAACGGCAACTGATGGTCTACTACAACGCCAACAGCGCCGCCACCGCCTGGAATATCCAAGTCATCGACGCCACCGGGCTGCACAACGGCGTCGTCGCCGACATCGGCTGCGATGGGGATTACGACATCTTCGGCTGCAACTGGACCGGCAATCCGCCGCTGCGGCTGTGGGAAAACGAGCTCTCCCACTGCCCGCCGGGTGATCTCAACCACGACCTCGTGATCGATCTCGATGACGTCAGCTTGCTGCTGGCCGCGTTCGACACGACGGCGGGCGACGCGCAGTTCGATCCCGCCGCCGACCTCGACACCGACGGCGATGTGGACCTGGAGGATCTCGCGACGCTGCTCGGCAATTACGGGCTGAGCTGCGGGCCGCGCTGAGGCCGGCCAGGCCGCGGGCGGCACGATGAAAGGGCACCGATCGGACGTGCCCTACCGCTTGCGGCCCACCTTGTTGAGCACCATCAGCTTGCGTTCGGTCATTTCCTCGATCGAGTAGCGGATGCCTTCGCGGCCGGTGCCGCTGTCCTTGACGCCGCCGTAGGGCATCGAATCGACGCGGAAGCTGGCCATGTCGTTGATGACGACACCCCCGACATCGAGCGCGCGGTAGGCGTACATCGCGTGGTCGAGGTTGTTCGTGAACACCCCGGCCTGGAGTCCGAAGTCGCTGTCGTTGGCGATCGCGACGGCCTGTTCGAACGTATCGAACGGCTGGAGCGTGGCGAGGGGGCCGAAGACCTCGCAGCGGTTGACTTTCGCCTCGCGAGGGACGTTTTCCAGCCAGGTCGCCTCGAAGAGCGCGCCGTGGCGCTGGCCGCCACAGAGCAGCCGCGCCCCGGCGGCGACCGCCTCGCGCGTCCACTGCTCGACGCGAACAGCGTCGTTTTCGGTGATGAGCGGTCCGAGGAAGGTCTGCTCGTCGAGCGGGTCGCCCATCGCAAGCTGCCTGGCGCGCTCGACGAGCTTGTCGCGCAGGTCGTCGTACACGTCGCGATGCGCGATCACCCGCTGCACGCTGATGCAGCTCTGCCCGGAGGAATAGAACGCACCGATCGTAATCCGGTCCGCCGCGAAATCGAGGTCCGCGCCGGCATCGACAAGGCACGCCGCGTTGCCGCCGAGTTCGAGGCACACGCGTTTCTTGCCCGCGCGGGCCTTGAGCCGCCACCCGACTTCCGCCGAGCCGGTGAAGCTCAACAACTTGAGCCGGTCATCGGTCACGAGCGGGTCGGCCTCGGCACCGCTGCATGGCAGGATCGAAAAAGCCCCCGGCGGCAAGTCCGTCTCCGCGAGGATCTCGCCGAGAATGATCGCGCTGATCGGGGTGGCGGAAGCCGGCTTGAGCACCCATGTACAACCCGCCGCGATGGCCGGACCGACCTTGTGCGCAACGAGGTTCATCGGGAAATTGAACGGCGTAATGAAGGCGCAGGGCCCCAGCGCGAAACGCCGGCAAATCGCCTCGTAGCCCTCGGCCCGCGGGCTGATGTCGAGGGGAATATATTCCCCGCCGATGCGAACGGCCTCCTCGGCGGCGATGCGGAAGGTGTCGATCAGGCGGGTGACTTCGCCGCGCGCGTCGCGGATCGGCTTGCCCACCTCGATCGCCAGCGCCCGGGCGAGCTCGTCGAAACGGGCCTCGATACGGTCGACGGCGTGGTTCAGGATCTGCTGGCGTTTGAAGCCCGGCATGTCGCGCGTCGACTCGAACGCCTCGACCGCGGCGGCAACGGCCTGGTCGATCATTTCCGCATCGGCCCGCGCCACGCGCGTGACCGGCTCCCCGGTGTACTTGTTGGTTACGACGAGATCGGCATTGGGCGAAAGCGGCTCGCCGGCCAGAATCAGCGGATAGCGATCGCGTAGCATGATGTTCCTCCAGCATCTGAGCCACGCGCATCATACCACCGGCCGGCCGGGCGCGCCCGGCCTTGGCGGCGGCTGGCCGGTTCGCACCCTCCACCGCCCCGGAGCACAGCCACACGGTCCCGCCGCGAGCGCCGGGGACACCCCGCCCGCCGGAGGGCTGGCGGTCCGGCCGTCTCCCCGCGACCTACTTGGTCTTGAAGTAGACCTGCGCGGTCTCGCTGTGGTCCGCGCGCACCGTGAGCGCGAGCATGTACTTCATGCCGGGCTTGAGCGTCACGCCGGACACTTCCTGGCTCGTGAGGTTGAGCACCTTGAAACCGGGGCCAGGGTTGCCGAGGTCATAGACGACCCCGGGCTTCATCTGGGCCTCGGGGTTGTTCGTGTCGCGGGCGATGACCGTGAACTCGGCCTGATGCGAGTAGTCGGCCTCGAACTTCTGGTAGATCGACACGGACACCATCGTGATCCGCCCGAACTTGTCCGGGTTTTCGAGCTCGAACTGGAGTTTGGGCGCCGTGGAGACGGCCTCCTTGATCTTGAACCGTGAATACCCGGTGGCAGCTTTCTTCCAGGTGGTCTGCTTGGCCGGTTGGCCGTCGAGCTTGATCTTCAGGTGGCTGTCCTTGCGCAAGAGGTTCATGCCCATGCGTCCGCCGGTGATGGCGGCACCGGTTCCACTGCAGCCGGCGAGAAGCATCAGAGTGCCCGAGAACAACACCAGCGCGGCTACTGTCGATTTGAGCATGCGAGGGCTCCTTTCGAATTCATGCGAATTGCTCGCGACATTCTCGAAACGGACGGCCGGTCAT